>CAIYCP010000255.1 GCA_903924715.1 uncultured beta proteobacterium | reverse complement strand
TAGTCGACGCCTACACAGAAGAAGAATACTGGCAAGATCTATTAAAAGTGACTGGCGGCCAAACCAACGAAGCCCTCGCACGCATGGTGATTCGCGAGTCATCGTCATGCCGCGACTGGATGCGCAAGCACGGCGTACATTTTCAGCCCCCCTTATCGGGCACCCTGCACGTGGCCCGCACCAACGCCTTTTTTATGGGTGGCGGCAAAGCCCTAATTAACGCCTATTACCTCAGCGCCGAAAAACTGGGCATCGATATTTTGTACGACTCACCCGTTGACGATCTAGAAATCAAAGACGGCAAGTTCATCGCTGCCAAAGTGGGCGACAAACGCTACGCCGGCAACGCCTGCGTCTTGGGCTGTGGTGGCTTTGAATCCGACCGCGCCTGGTTGCGCGAAGCCTGGGGCCAAAACGAGCTTGGCGAATGGCCTGCCGATAACTTTTTAATTCGTGGCACACGCTACAACATGGGCGTTGTGCTTAAAGTCATGATGCGCGAAGGCGCCGACACCATGGGCGATCCCACCCAAGCGCATTGCGTCGCCATCGATGCTCGTTCACCCCTTTACGATGGCGGCATCTGCACCCGTATTGATTGCGTGTCACTTGGTATCGTGGTTAATCGCGAGGGCAAACGCTTTTATGACGAGGGTGAAGATTTCTGGCCCAAGCGTTACGCACTATGGGGCCGCTTAGTCGCCTTGCAGCCAGGTCAAATCGCCTACTCAATTATCGACGCCAAATCAGTCGGTCGCTTTATGCCCGCCGTGTTTGAAAACATCAAAGCCGACACCTTGCCTGAACTTGCACGCAAGCTTGAACTCGATCCTGAAGTCTTTGTGCAAACCATCAACGAATTCAACGCAGCCTGCCAGCCCGGCACCTTCGATCATACGATTCAAGATGACTGCCACACCCAAGGCCTCGTCCCCGAAAAAACACACTGGGCCTTGCCGATTGAGAAAGGCCCCTTCTTTGGCTATCCAGTACGACCAGGCGTCACCTTTACGTATTTCGGTTTAACCACCGACGAAAAAGCGCGTGTCTTTTTTGACGGTAAAGCCAGTCCCAATATGTACGCCGCAGGTGAGATCAATGCCGGTAACGTCTTAGGCAAAGGCTATACCGCCGGCGTTGGGATGTCGATCGGTACCGCATTCGGGCGGATCGCAGGCACACAGGCCGCGATCGCCGCACAAAAAATTAAAGAAGGATCCTCACATGCAATCGCTTGAATCCCTGACCCGCGAAGCCCAAGGCTTGGCCGGCGCCACTGAACATTCGATCACCTGGCACGGCAAAGGCCTCAGTGCCAACGAGGCTGAAGTTGCGCGTCAACTACAAATCTGTAATGCCTGTCGCTATTGCGAAGGCTTCTGTGCCGTATTTCCGGCCATGGCGCGGCGCTTGCAGGTCGACAGCAAAGCCGACCTCAATTATCTGGCCAACCTGTGCCACAACTGCGGTGCCTGCTTGCACGCCTGTCAGTACGCACCGCCCCATGAATTCGCGGTCAACGTGCCCCAGGCGATGGCGAAGGTTCGGCTCGAAACCTATACGGATTTTGCCTGGCCTGCTGCCTTAGGTTCGCTCTATAAAAACAATGGACTGACCCTTTCCTTTGCAACCGCCTTTGGTCTGGCCTTGTTCTTGGTGTTAACACTGCTCGCGACAGGCAAGCTTATCCATGAACCCCTGGCAGGTAATTTTTACGCCGTGTTTCCACACAACACCTTGGCCCTCATGTTTGGTGCCGTCTTCGGTTTTGCCGTCTTAGCGCTTGGTATTGGCGTGCGGCGTTTCTGGAAAGAGATTACCCCTGGCGCGGCCAGCGCGATCGCGATTAGTGAAACGGCACATAACGTCTTACGCCTTAAGTATCTCGATGGTGGACACGGTCAGGGCTGCAATGATGAAGACGACCGCTTTACTTTGCGGCGCCGACGCTTTCATCATCTAACCTTTTACGGCTTCATGCTTTGTTTTGCGGCAACCTCGGTTGCGACGTTTTATCACTATGTGCTTGGCCTGCAGGCCCCCTATGCCTACACCAGCTTGCCCGTGTTGTTAGGCACCGTCGGCGGTATTGGCTTACTGATCGGCCCTGCCGGTCTGCTGTGGCTCAATCTGCAGCGCTCGCCACTGCACGGCGATGCCGCGCAAAAACCGATGGATCGAGCATTTATTGGATTACTGTTTGTTGTGAGCCTCACAGGGCTTGCCTTGCTAGTCTGGCGCGATACGCAATTCATGGCACTTTGGTTGGCCATTCATCTTGGCGTCGTGATGGCACTGTTTTTAACATTACCCTATGGCAAATTTGCCCATGGCATCTATCGCACAGCAGCTTTACTAAAGTGGTCCATTGAAAAACGTCAACCTAACAACCTCGCGTTAGGTGGCGATTAACCGACAGGAGAGCAGTACGATGAACTGGCAAAAAATAATCCTCACGGCGTTTGCGTGCCTGACGACTTTGACTGCGCTAGCCCAAACACCGACCCAATGGATCGCGCTCGATAAACGCGCTGGAAATCCCAATCAAGCGGATCTTGATCCGCCTATTGATTTACATTACTCAGCGCAAATAAAAAAAAATGGTGATTTAGCCACTGCAACCGTTCTCAATAACGCACCGCCCTCTGGCGGTTCGTCAATTTTTGAGATTGAGTTTGATTGCAAGAAAAACGTCTTCAGATTTGCTGGAGCAACCACTTATGATGACTCGAAGATGGCGCGCGGCAAAGGCCAACCTGTTAGCCCAGCCGACCTCAAAGATTTTTCTGACTTACCCGCCACCGATCTGACCACAAGCAACCTTGCCATTGGTCTTGCAACGCTGATCAGTGGCATCAGATTTGCAGCCCTAAAAGCCGTCGCCTGCGATGGCAAAGCAGTTGCTGACTATCAAGCGGCCTCTGCCGCAGCGGTGGCGGCTGACACTGTTGCGAAAGCGGCTCTGGCAGCAGCAGCCGCCGCCGAACGAGCAAAACTTGCGGCCGCCGGTAGCGCCGTGGCAGACTGGGCTGCTCTTGATCGCGTTAAGCGCGAGCTGTCACCCTCCAATCTGGGTGAGTACGAGGTTTTCTATTCGCCGACCACCACCCAGTCAGGCGACTTCACACTAGTAAAAACATTAAGCAACTACCCAACGTTTGATCGGGACGGCGTTAAATCCGACGTGATTGACTGGCGACTTCATTGCGCAAACAACACTTTTACCCAAGTCAGTTTTGTTGAGTATGACGGAGCAAAAGCAAGCGGTAAAACCAAACGCGCTGCAATCTCAAGCGATATGGCAAGTGGGCCTGACCAAAAGATCCCTGAGGTCAATTACAACGAAGTCACTTATTTCGGTGGGATGCCGAGCTTTTTAATGAGCAAACTTCACGGTGTCGTTTGCGCCGTTTCAACACCCTCTTCAGGCGACGCTAAAGCCCCGACCTCAACCACAAAGACGGCGGTCAACACCGTCGATACACAGACAGTTTCGTATGTGCAAGAGCGTCCGAGTCCGATCTGGGCAGAACACGCCGGCAATGATCAAAAACCAAATTACCTGAAAGAAACCGCGCGAACTGAAAACACGATATCACTCGAAGGTAACGGTACCAAAGTTCAAATTGATTTGAATGCGATGCGCCTTGTTGTTGAGAAAGGTGGCTCTAGAAAGGCACTGAATATTGACGAAGCCTCTTCTGAGATTCACGGCTGGTTGGTTGGAGAGGTGGTGCATGAGGGCGGCCAATTAATCTTTACCGGACAAGAGGGCCCAATCAAAACATGGCTTGAGCGCCTGAACAACGGCAAAGAAACCAAGTTGATCGAAGACGACTTTGACGAATGGTCGGTTTACCTAAAAGACCCTAACAGCGCAGCGACAGTTCAAATCGATTTGCACGAAAAAACTGTTAGCTATGAAGATGGGCGTTCGAAAAAACCTCGAATCGTAAAAATCAAAGAAGCGACGGCAGTCAAATAACGTACGATCATCTATTTTCGTTGAACCCAGCTGTTTTTGAACCCAACATTCGCTGAATACCCAGCTTTTGTTGGGCCCAAAAGCCTCGGCCATAGTTGCGCCCGCCTGCTTCAGGCTGCTGATCATGCACACCAGTTGGCACATAGCCGGTGTCAAACTTGGCGGTGCGAAACAAAATATCCCAAATCGGAAACAACACAGAAAAGTTGTGACCCTTGGCTGGGCCTGCAGTTGACTCGTCGTAAGCCAATGAGTGGTGAAACCGATGAAACTTTGGACTCACCAACAGGCGATCGCCCCATTTACCAAAGCACATGCGAACGTTCGCATGCGAGAAACTTTCAACCAATTGTGTCAAGACCACAATCAATACAAACTGCCCTGGCTTGACGCCAATCAGCTGCGCAACCACCACCAACACCACATCACGCAGCAAGCTATCAAGCAAGTGGTTGCGATTATCACTCCACATCGTCATTTGACGTTGACTGTGGTGAACCGAATGTAAACCCCAAAACCAATTAAACCGATGCTGTGCGCGATGATAAAAATATTCGACCGCATCAAAGACCACCAAATAAAGCAGTAAGCTCGCGACCGCCCCATCTGTGACGCCAGGCCAAAGCTCGTCCAGGTGCCAGGGCGAAAAGCCCCAGATACGCGCCTGCCCAACGATGACCTCCCAGAGAGGCACTGTCGTAAAAAACAAAATTAACCGAAACAAACCCAACCGATGAATCAAGGTATATAAAAAATCGATGCGAATTTGCTGACGATCACGCACAGGCTCGGCTGGCCATGCCCGTTGCAACGTACCAAAAACAACCACCAATAACGTAATTTGCAATAAGCCAATCAAGAGCCACATCGTGCCGTCATAAGCGTCCTCGATCACGCCGCTCATGCCAGTATGAAATAGCAAGGGCTGTACCAGTGACTCAAAAAGCCACTGCTGTGTCTGATCGAATAGTTCAGTCAGTCGATTCATTGGTCTTTCGCAATTCTGGCGTTGATGTGGGTGCGCTGAGCGGCACCTGTTGCGTACGAATTTTCTCACGATAGGCCGGATGAGTATCCATCGTGGCGAAGCAAAAGCCTTTTTGTTTAAGCCCCTCAATCAAGGGTTCAAGTACGGCGGGCGCCCACGGATCTTGGCGCGACCAAATCCCTAAGTGGGCCACCAAGATATCGCCACTGCGAATATTTCGTAAAGCGCGCTCAAGCAACAGTGCGTTCGGGTACTGATCGCTTGACAACTCGTCGCCCAAAAATCCTGCGGCGGCCCAGCCTACATGCTCATAACCACACTCTCGTGCTGCGCGCACGAGTGCGGGCGATGTTTTTCCGCCCGCCGCACGAAACAAGGGCAAGATTTTTTCGCCTGTCATTTCTTCAAACCGCGTCGCAGAGCGATTAAGCTCGGTGCAATATTGCGCCGGCGTCCAGGTCAGTTTTTTGCCCGCTTGAGGGCCCGCACTTGGTCTCATTGCAAAGCGACCGTCGGCAGTATCACTTAACCAATACACATGATCAAAGGTATGCGAGCCAAAAACGTGCCCTTGTTGCGCCATCGCTTTCCACCAAGGCGCCCACACCTCATCAAGACTCGTGCCGCCGGTGCGGGTGGGTTCGTTTGCTAAAAAAAATGTCGCACGTACATTTTGCCGCAGCAGAACGTCGGCTACTAACGGTGCAACCTGCATGTGGCCGGTATCAAACGAAAGGTAAACAGGTTGTTCGCAGGTTGCCACCGCAGCAAACAATGCCGTCGCAATCGACGATAGCCCGATCGCATGCAGAACCTTAGAGACGACTCGCATGGTTCAGCGTCCAAACTCCATGCGGCGACTTGCCGACAGGCACTTGTTGTGTAATGACATTTTTTTCGATGTCTAAGGCCACCAGTTTTCCGGCCCAACGGGCGGTAAACAATAAGGTCTTACCATCTGCCAACATTTCCATACAGTCCGGACCCGCAGGCGTTCGATAGGTATCTACAACCTTCAGTGTTGTCCAGTCGATCCGACTAATCGTGTTCGCAGCTCGGTTGCTAACGAACACATGCCGTTTGTCACCCTGCGACCGAAACGCGTGCGCGCCCTCTCCGGTCGGTATGCGTTTGGTTAATGTCGCTTTAGCCCCCGACACGTCATAGACCTCAACTTCAGCAGCGCCCGTCAAACCAATCAGCAGCGTCTTGTCATCCGGCGCCAAATACAAGTCTGCCGGCGTTTTACCCACTGGGATGGTCCAGAGTGGCTTTTGCGTCGCAAGATCAACGGCCATCAGTTCGTGGCTATCTTGCAGCGTGAAATAGGCGGTCGTACTCTTGCTGTCGATCGCAATATGGCTAGGCGTTTTCCCGGCGGGCAACCGCTTGACTAATTGCATTTGAAATTCGCCGTTTTTGTTTTCCCAGCGATAAATATCGACGTGATTGAGTCGGTTCGCCGCTGTCACAAACCATTTCATATCCGGCGAAAATCTTAGATGGTAGGGATCTGAGATTCCTTTGAGCGTACGCTGCACGTCACCCGTGTTGGGATCTAGAAAACTAATTGAATCCCCTGCTGCGTTTGCCACCATCACCGACCGATTGTCTGGCGTCATATATAAATGGTGAGGCTCTTTACCGACGGGGACGCGTTTGATCTCTTTGTAAGTGACTGGATCAATCACGCTGACGTTGGCACTCAGGGAATTCAGTACCAAAATTGGAGGCCCCGCTAGGGTCGCTGAGCTAACAAGCAGGCCAAGCGTCGCAAGGGCCGCGATAAAAAAATGGCGAATAACCAGGCAGCAGTTGTGCATAAAGGGCCAAAAAATTTGACGAGCAAAATAGCTCAAGTAAGCTGAGCTATTTTCGCACAGACAAGCTCTAAACGCGTACGGATTACCTCAAAAACCCCACAAACCAAATTTAAGTTACGCGGTGCACAACAGCACCCGGATGAGGCATGCGGGCGATCAAAATCGTCGCCGAGTCAGACTCCGTGCAATACAAGGTATGACGATCCTTTCCACCGAACGCGAGGTTGGTGACTGTTGAACCCTTTGGACTGGACCATACCCCGATCGGCTCACCGCGATGGTTGACCAACCATGCGTACCCTAACCCTGGGTTCGCGATCGCTAAATTGCCCGCAACGTCTACCGCCATGCCATCGGGCCCACTGGGGCCATGAGACGTAAAAAACTGCCCAACCTTCGCAACACTGCCATCAGGCATCAACGGCGCGCGCCAGACGCAATTGCCGCGCGTCACGGCAATCCACAAGACCTTTTCATCGGGCGAAAGCACAATGCCATTTGGGCTCGGGACATTGCTTAACAATAAATCAAGTTGGCCAGAGGGGCGCAAACGGTATACCCGCCCCGTGGGATCATGCATGCCCGACTGACCCTGATCGGTGAAATAAACATTGCCTTGCGAGTCACAGGTCAAGTCATTGACGCCCTTAAAGCCCTCGGTGTTGCGTCTGACCAAGTGAGGGACCAGCGCACCCGTGTGGATATTCAAGCGCATCAAGCCGTTTTTGTAATCCGTAATCAACAATTCACTTTCTGAATAGAACTTCATACCATTAGGCTCGCCGTCATACTCGACGATTAAAGCCCAGTTGCCTTTGGGATCAATGCGAAAGATCCGTCCAAAAATGATATCTGTCACATACAGATTATCCGACGCATCAAAAACCGGCCCTTCAAGAAACGAATCGAGCGCGGCACCACCTCGATTAATATTTGCCCACTCAGAGCGCACGCCGGTTCGACGAAACTCGGCAGGCATCTCAGTAAACACGTCGAACATCTGTACCACGGGCGCTTGCTGAACAAACATCAAAACCTCTTCTCGTGAATCAAGTTTATAAAGCCGATTTAAATTTGAGCGCCCGTCGACTTCACAACAGCGCCCCACTTGGTGATCTCGGCCTCAATGAAGGCTTTAAATTGAGTAGGCGTACTGGTTAGACTATCGGCAGCCTGCGCGGCCAAAGTGTCTTGCACATCTTTCATACGCGAAATATTTGCGCAGGCTTGATTCAGTTTTGCGACGATATCGGCGGGCGTTCCCCTGGGGGCAAACAAACCATTCCAAGACGTAATTTCAAAATCAGGCACACCCGCCTCAGCCATCGTCGGCACATTAGGCAACAGCGCCAGACGCGTGGCAGAGCAAACCGCCAAAGCCTTTAACTGACCAGACTGAATGCTTGGAATGGCAGACAGCGCAGTTTTAAAGCCCAGTTGTGTCACGCCCGCAATCGTGTCGGTTAAGGCCGGTGCCGCACCCTTGTAAGCGACATGGGTCATTTTGATGTTGAATCGCTGTAAAAGCATTTCACCGGCCAAGTGTGGCGTTGTGCCGACACCCGAGGTCGCATAGTTCAAGCTGTCAGGCTTAGCGCGGGCCAGCGCAATCAACTCTTGCACGGTATTCACAGGCAACTTTGGCGTCACGACCAATACCGCGGGCGCAGACGTCAAAATAGAAATCGGTTCAAAGTCGCGAATCAGATCGTAACCAGGATTTTTATACAACGACATATTGATGGCATTGGCAACGGTGCCCAAAAAAACCGTGTAGCCATCTGGCGCTGCGCGCGAGGCAAGCTCGCTTCCAATGTTCGAACCACCACCAGGTTTATTTTCAATCACGACTCGCTGCCCAAGCTCATCGTACAGTTTGGCTGAAATGATTCGGGCCGTCACGTCGGTCGAACCGCCGGGACCAAACGCAACGATCATCTTAATCGTCTGTGTCGGATAGGTCGACTTAGGTTGTGCGAACACGGGCGTAGCAATACTCGCGCCTAGCGCAAAGCCTGCTTCTATAAATTGACGACGGTCCATTTCATCTCCGTGAAGTCTCTGAGGCTGCAGGGCGGCAAGAGCGATGGTACAGGCTAAAAACACTACGTCAAACTTGCGCCGAATTTTATGATCAAGTGAATCGACTCTATCTCAACAGAATCAGACCGAATGGTCAATCAATAATCGTCTCGTCCTCAGAGGGCAGCCTCGCCGAGGCTGCTGCTTCGATGATTCACTTGTCACGACTTCAGTAACTTGTTATAACAAGTCAATCAGCCAAATAATAATAAAGGAGCGCGTGTGCCCCGACTCACAGACATTGCCACGGTGATACGCAGCAAAAATGCAGGGCCGTTGACCTTATCGTTTGATTTGATGTTTCCGACCGACGAGGCGTTTGAGGCCGCCAAGCGCGCCGCAACCTTACAACCTGCCGCGTTAGCGCGGCTCTACAACGTTGCGCCTGCCGACGTGATTGTGACGCCCTACCAAGCGGCTCGCGCCATCAAAATTGCCATGCCACGCGCCATCGTCTCGGGCTCTCCGGGCGACCATGATGTGTATGGGGCTCAACAGCACGTGCCTTTACTGGATCTTGAAATATGAGCGCCGTCAAAGCATTACTCGCGCGTAAACCACCCGTCTTGAAGGTGCTTTCGGCTTCTGGCCAACTGGGCTACGGCATCCCTGAACAGGCGCTAGCCGCCGGCTTAGCACGTGAGCCCGATTTCATCGGGTGTGACATGGGCTCGGTCGACCCGGGCCCGGTCTATTTGGGCTCGGGTGAAATGGCAACCAGCCCTTCTATCACCAAGCGCGATCTGGCCGCCGTGCTCCTTGGTGCACGCAAGCTCAACGTGCCACTGATCATCGGTACGGCAGGCACGGCGGGCGCAGCCCCTCACCTAGTGGCAACCCTGGATAT
>CAIYCP010000254.1 GCA_903924715.1 uncultured beta proteobacterium | reverse complement strand
CGGGGTTTTGCCAAACAACCACACTTGCAAACGAATCGGCAGTTCACTATCCAGCAAACCACCCACACAAATAATCACGATCGCAGCGTGCGCAAAGATATAGCCCAAACGATTGCCACTGCCACGCTTCGCAGCTAACAACAATGAATCGCCGTCAGTGCGTTGACGCACGGCATACCCTTGTCGTTCTAACCACGCCTGGATAGACGCCGTGGCCGCCGTGGGTTCACGCGAGGTATCGATTTCTATTTTGTGGTGAAACGAGCGTAGGCTAGAGGCGCGGATCTGTTCGCGAAAAGAGTAGGCCTCTTTCAGCATTTTTGGCGCATTACGAATCAAACATAAACTGGTCGACAACACCAAAAACGCCATTGTGACTAAAAACCACCAGCTGTTATAGATGTGCCAAATTGAAAACTGATCAAGCACCTCAAACCAGAACGGACCGAACTGATCGATGTACGCGCTTGCAGAACGACCTTGCGCCACCACGGTACCGATCAAGCTTGCCATGCAAATAAAAACAAGCAAACTGATTGAGAAGCGCATCGAACTTAAAAGCTCAAGCGTATTTACCCACGCCGAGCTCGAACGCGGTCCGCCCGAGCCTGCGCTTGGCGAAACGTCGTTTTCGATTGAGCCAGTTGGCGAGCTTGGTGTAGTCACAGTGTCAATTTAAAAAAAAGGGGTGTCTTGCGACCCCCCCTTGCTTGCGTGCGGAAGACGCAGACGATTAGCGCAAACCCGCCGCGTAATCAGAGACTGCCTTGATGTCTGAGTCAGACATGCGATCAGCGATTTGGTTCATCATCGGGCCGTTTGCACGATGCCCTGCGCGGAACAACTTGAGCTGCTCTTCAATGTAGCTTGGGTATTGACCGCCTAACCGTGGGTATTGACCAGGAATGCCTGCGCCGTTAGGCGAGTGGCAACCGGCACACGCGGGCACATTGCGATCAGGGATTCCGGCACGCCAGATATGCTGACCGCGCTCGAGTAACTTTGGATTGGTTGCCGTCGCGGGCTCGGTCAGCTTTTGCGCAGTGAGATACACCGACAAATTGCGCATATCGGCTTCTGTCAGAGATGCGGCCATGGCCGTCATCACTGAGGGGGCGCCATCAGGACCCTTGCGTAAGGCCTCAGTCGCACCCGCTTTAGGGCGAAACTCATTAAGCTGCTTGTAGAGGTATTCGTGCGATTGTGCCGCTAAGTTGGGGTTCGCAGGGATGGTGCTGTTACCCGCAGCGCCATGACAAGATGCGCAAGCAACCACACCACGCGCGGCATCACCCTGTTCGTAAAGCGTTGCACCCTTGGCAGCGTCTGGCTTAGCCGGACCAGCGGCATCGGCCGCAATACTGGGGGACATGGCAGAAACACCGAGCATCAGACAGCTCGCAAGTACTACCTTTGACAACAAATACTTCATTGAAGACCTCGACGCCGAGTGGGACACAAAACACCTAATCCACAAAAAACCACTGTTTTAGACGCACGATTATACAATAGCGTCTGAACTGATTCTTCTAGGCTCTACAGTGTCCCTCTTGCAACATGCTTCGTTTTTTACTTCGGCTGCCCGCCTCGACCAATTGCCCGAGCCTGGCGCCCCAGAAGTCTGTTTTGTCGGACGCTCAAATTCTGGCAAATCGACCGCGATCAACGTGCTCACCAACCAAAAGCGTCTGGCGTTTTCAAGCAAGACGCCCGGTCGAACGCGGCTAATCAACATGTTCGGCCTGCCTGACCCGCTCGACCCCGACGAGCGTCTGGGCTATCTGGTCGACTTGCCCGGTTATGGGTATGCTGCGGTCGCCCACCGGGCCCGCGAAGAATGGGCTGATATTCTGGGTGGCTATCTGCAAAGCCGCCAATCGCTTGCGGGCATCGTCTTACTGATCGATATTCGACGCGGCGTCACCGAGCTTGATCGCCGCCTAGCAAACTGGATCGCGCCCACCCGCCGACCCGTCTTAGCCCTGCTTACAAAGGCAGACAAGTTTCCGTATGGGCAGCGCATTAAGGCTGTCTTTGCTGTAAAAAAAGAACTAGAGGATATCGGGGCCTTAAACGCCATCCCATTCTCTGCCACGGCTCGGATTGGTCTCGAAGAAGCCACCTTGCAAATTGAAAACTGGATCTCACCACAGGTCGTCCCATGACAACTCCACATCTTGTATTTGCCGATTATCCGGCCAATCGCCCTCGTCGTTTACGCCGCGATGACTTCTCACGCAGGCTGGTTCGCGAGCACTCACTCTCTGTCAATGACTTGATATATCCCGTGTTTGTTACCGAAGGGAAAAAAGTTAAGCAGCCTGTTGAGTCAATGCCTGGGGTGTTACGGTATTCACTTGACACCTTGCTGCCGGTGGCCGAAGAGTGCGTCAAGCTCGGCATCCCCGTCATGGCACTGTTTCCAGTTATTGATCCAGCGCTCAAAACACCTGAGGGTGGTGAAGCCATCAATCTCGACGGCTTAATTCCGCGTGTGGTTGCAGGCCTAAAAAAACGGTTTCCGGAGCTTGGCATTTTGACCGACGTTGCCCTTGATCCCTACACCAGCCACGGCCAAGACGGCGTGATTGATGCCGACGGCTACGTCATGAACGACATCACGGTACAAATCTTGACTCAGCAAGCCCTGGTTCAGGCCCAGTCCGGCGTTGATATCGTTGCGCCAAGCGACATGATGGACGGTCGCATCGGATCAATCCGTGAAGCCCTCGAGAACAATGGCTACATCCACACGCGCATCATGGCGTATTCGGCCAAGTTCGCAAGCGCGTTTTATGGTCCCTTCCGAGACGCGGTTGGTTCGGCAAATAATTTGGGCAAATCCAACAAGCTGGCCTATCAGATGGATCCGGGCAATATCGACGAAGCCCTGCGTGAAGTCGCGGCCGATCTGCGCGAAGGCGCTGATATGGTCATGGTCAAGCCTGGCATGCCCTACCTGGATGTCTTAAGACGGGTCAAAGACGCTTTTCAAGTGCCCACCTTTGCCTATCAAGTGAGCGGCGAATACGCCATGCTCAAGGCGGCGGCCGCCAATGGCTGGCTGGATCATGACAAAGTCATGATGGAAACCTTGCTCGGATTCAAACGCGCAGGCGCCGATGGCATTCTGACTTACTTTGCGGTAGCGGCAGCAAAACTGCTCAATCAAAAGTAAGGTCAGACGCTTGCTTGTGCAGCTTGGCGTTTTTGTAAACGCCAGGCAAATACGATCGCCAAGACAGGCAGTCCAAAAATCCCAATCGGAAACACCGCGGCCAAGCCCAAGTGATCAACTGCGACAGACGCCAGGATCACACCAACCGACTGACCAAAAAACAAAAACGACGCAAATAACGCGACGGCCGTACCGCGTATCGCCGGAGCCATCTGTGTGGCATGGGTTTGTAACACCGCATGCAACAGGTAGTAGCCAAGGCCTGACAAAATACTGGCAAGTACGCCCCAGTACCAAACCGAAGAAAACCAATACACCGCAAACGCAAAGGCCATCATGCAGCCACCAGACACGGCCAAGCGATATTCGCCAAAGCGACGTACAAAATAATTTGCATAAAACGCATAAATCAGCGCACCACCT
Source organism: uncultured beta proteobacterium (assembly GCA_903924715.1). Classification (GTDB taxonomy): domain Bacteria; phylum Pseudomonadota; class Gammaproteobacteria; order Burkholderiales; family Burkholderiaceae_B; genus Zwartia. The sequence continues at coordinate 2,582 of CAIYCP010000254.1, read as the reverse complement.
GCAAATAAACCACTGATGCCACCGGCCCAGGCAACCGCGATCTCGTGGCGCTCGTGTAAGTACGCCGGCACAAAGGCTAGAGGACCAAAGACAAACGCCCCTTCGAGGCAGACGACGACCAAAACAATTCGCGCCCAGGGCTGGGCCCACACTTCGCGCACCGGATCTAAGAGACGGACCGCAGCACTTGCAGGCACCTCTACGACACCATGGCGACGGGAAATCAAAAGCCCACCCACCACCAGATAAATCATCGCCAAAAAAACAAACGCCCAACGCCAACCCACGGTGTCGGCAAACACCCCGCCCAATAACTGACCGATCGCAATTCCAGAAATCGAACCCAGCAGATATCTCGCAAGTGTCGCCTGGCGCTGTTCGTAAGGAACATGATCGCCGATCCAGGCCATCGACAACGGGATGATGCCAGCCGCTGTTGCACCTGAAATAAAACGTCCCAATTCGAGAATGCCGAGCGTTGGTGCACAGGCCACCAAGAGACTACCGGCCGCGCAACCAAACGTCGCCAACGACAACACGAAGAACTTACCGTATCGATCACCGACCGGGCCATAGAAAAATTGCATGACCCCATAAGCAATCGAAAAGTAAGTGACCGCACTTGAGGCTTGCGCCGTACGCACACCAAACTCACTGGCCAGCACAGGCAATAAGGGGTCGCAAATGCGAAATGCGCTAGAGCTTGCAAAAGCCGCCAGTGCCAGCAAAATAATGACCGGCATGGTCGAAGTAGAGGTGCTCGGCAGTGGCTGCGATGTCATGAAGCGTAAATTCTTTGAAGCGTATTGAAAGTCATTTACGCACCGAGTGGCTGCGTCTGTCTACTTATTTCAGCGAAAGTACGCGATCGAGATTTACTGCAAATCGGTTGGCCTCCTGAAAGCCAACCACCCGCACGTCTTTTCGTTCGCGCCCACCCGGTTCAAAAAAAATGATGCCTGGCGGACCAAAGAGTTTGAATCGCTTGAGCAGTGCACGATCTTCTGGATTATTTGCAGTCACATCGGCTTGCAGCAAGAGCAACTGATTCATCCGCTGCGCAACGTTGGGCTTCGTAAAGGTAAAGGACTCCATCTCTTTACACGAGACGCACCAGTCTGCATAAAAATCGAGCATCACCGGACGCGTCGCCTGTGCGAGTTCAGTTTCAAGTTCGGCGACTGAGCGAATACGCTTGAACTGCACATGCGTGTTGTCCGAGGACAAAGCCGCTTGCGAACGCGGTTCAGTGCCAGGTGGACGATCACTTGTCTGACCTAGCAATATATTTTTTGAGGATGTCGCGGCAGCAGCCGCGCTTGAACCACCCGCATTTTTATCAACCGTCGCGGCAACTGGAAGACTTGCCGCTGCGTTATTACCCGCAAGATGCGACAAGGGCTGCAACAACGAACGACCACCGCTTGCAAGCCCCACTAACCAGATTAAACACAGTAAGGTCAGCAGTAACCCAAGTGTTTTGCGCAACAAACCGCTAAAGCCTGCTTCGGTGCCAAGTGCCTCAAAGGTACGCAACAACACTGCCGAAAATAACGCCAAAATTGCCCAGCCAAGAATCTGCACCCATGTTGGCAACAGCGGCGTGATCATCCACCACGCTGTCGCAAACAACAGTACGCCAAAAAACTGTTTCACGCCCTCCATCCAGGTCCCCGTGCGTGGCATCAGTTTTCCAGCAGAGGCGCCCATCAACAACAAGGGGACACCCATTCCCCAGGCCATCGCAAACAGTGCCAAACCACCCAATAACACATCGCCGGTTTGCGAGATGTAGAGCAGGGCGCCTGCAAGGGGTGCCGCCACACAGGGGCCGACGATTAACGCAGACAACGCACCCATCAAAGCCGCGGCGCCAACACGTCCACCCAAAATAGAATTGTTTTTTAACAGTCAGTTTGGTTTGGATGCTTGAGGGCATTTGAAACGTAAACACGTCAAACATCGATAGTGCCAAGGTCGCAAGTAACAAAGCAAACAACGCTAGCACCCAGGGGGTCTGCAACCAGGCCGCTAAGCCCGCACCACTTAAACCCGCCGCCACGCCAAGCGCCGTATAAACGACAGACATGCCACTCACATAGGCCACGGCCAGCAGCGTTCCGCGAGCGCGAGAAACGTGATGTTGCTCACCCACTAGCAACACAGACAAAATCGGCACCATCGGTAGCACGCAGGGTGTCAGGGCCAACAACAACCCCAAGACAAAAAACAGCAACACAATTTCAAGCAAGCCCGTCGAGCTCAACAACTCGGCTAGGGTCAAATCGTTTTCAGCAAACACTAGCTCACGCCACTGCCCATCAAGCAAGCGATCGAAAAGGCTTTGAGCGGGCGGGGCAATCAGTGTGTAGCCTGCAGAATTTGCCTGCGTGCTCAAGGTCACAAAAAAATCCATGGGGGGGTAACACAGCCCCGCACTCGCACAACCTTGCCCCGTCAATTTGATCTTGAGTGTTTGGCCTGCCGCATTTACTGGTGCCTGGGGGGAAGCTGAGAGCGGGAGAAGGATTTCGATATCTTTAAAATACAGTTCCATCTCTTTGCTAAAAGTTGGATCGTGT
>CAIYCP010000253.1 GCA_903924715.1 uncultured beta proteobacterium | reverse complement strand
GAGCATTTTAGCAAGTGTAAGTAGGACAATTTCGGGAACAGGCCGTTTATTGGCAAGTAAATTAGAAAGTGGCTCTAAATCTACTTTTTTCGTAAATAGCCAATCTTCGCCGTCTCGGTCAAAGCCTAATAACCTTTGAATCGCATAATCCCAATCAGGATCATCCAACGTTTCAATGACGAAATCATCTTCATTTGAATTTTCCATATTTAATCTTTAGCCCTTAGACTACTATCCACCTAGTTATGGATATTTAAGGCAAAGAAGCCGTCACAGACAAGATGACCATTAGCCATAAAAGACTTTGTGCTACGTCTTGCCCATTGTTACTTCGACAACTTCGCCACCACGTCGGCCGCCCTTAAATGGGTATAGCGGAACAGCATACGAGCATCCTTGTGGCCACTAATCAGCGCAACCTCGGGGACCGTGAGGCCCAGCTCAAAGAAGCTAGTAATGGCTTCGTGGCGTAGGTCGTGGAACCTAAAATCTTCGAGACCCGACCTTTTCAAGAGCCTTTTCCATGACATCCGCAAGGCATTTGCCGAAATCGGGAAGACGAGGTTATTGTGCATCGGGTTTGTCAAAGCGCCGCTACGCACAGACTTGAGCCGCTCAAGCACCTGTCGAGCAGCTGGAGACAGCGGTACGGTTCTCGATGATCCATTTTTTGTGATCGGCAGGAACACCAAGCTGGCGGCCAAATTGACATTGGACCACTCCAGAGCAAGAATTTCACCGCGTCGCATTCCAGTTTCCTTCGCGAACTGGATCACCGCAGACATTAGCGGATTTCGGCATGTATTGATCCCCTGCTGGAGCATTGCAAAGCCTTTGGCATCTAGGCGGCGATCACGGGCCCTACCTGACGGCGGCTTCCGTACACTTGAAACAGGATTTTCGGCCCTCCGATACCCCCACTCCTGCATGGCGACTTTGAAGATATTACCAAGTAGCGTCAGTTCTTTGCGGACGGTTGGGTTGCTGACCGTCTTAAGCCGATCATCGCGAAACTTGGCGACGTCCTCAGCCTTGATGGCCGAAATGGGGAGTTGTCCAATCTGGTGACGCCTTATTTGTTTCAGGTGTGCCGTTTCGGACAATCGAGACCTCTTGTGAAGGGTGACCTCACGCTCGTAGCGGACCAAAATCATCGACAAGGTGTGGTGCTTGTTGGTGTCAGCTACCTCAACCTCACCGCGATCTAATTCAAGTTCACGTTGCCTCGCCCATCTGACGGCTTCGTCCTTCAAGATGAACGCCTTGATGATTTGCGGATGCCCTTTACGGCGAATTTGAGCTTGCCACCTTGTGCCGCGTTTACGGATCGTCGCCATGCGATTTTGCCTCCAGTGTGTCACCAGTGTGTCAAACTGAAAAATCGGCAAATTTTGATGGACATAACGACCGAAAAAACCATTATAAATCAATGGTTTAGTGGTGGGCGCGACAGGGATTGAACCTGTGACCTCTCCCGTGTGAATTAACCGGTATCTGAGCTTTTCCGTATGTAATTCAGATACTTAAGAAAGTAGCATACTTTTTTGTAGCATACCTAAGCACGATTTGGGCACTCGGTCGATTAGCTTAGATAAATCAATGTGTTGGCTGATACATAGAGATTTGCGTCACAAACGTCAAGACGGCGATTTGGCCACCATCTTAGTTCTGAAATTCGTCAGGCAACCTTGTGAGTTTGCAGCCATTCTCTGAGCGCCGCATCAATCCGTGTTTGCCAGCCGTCACCGCTCGAACGGAATGTCTGCACCACATCTGGAGACAAGCGGATCGTGATCCGTTCCTTTGTCACTAAAGCCTTAGGCCTCCCCTTTAGCTTGGCTTGGAGAGAGCTGGGTAAGGACGTGAAAGGCTTGAAGTTCGCAGGATCAATCTTTGACAGATCGCCAACCTCACCGTCCTGATCAATCAAGGGTTTGCGCGAAACCATGCTTCTTTCCTTCTCTATCATTGGCCTTCCGAAAGCTTATCACCCGAATGCCCTCATCCGTCTCGCTGAAAACGAGCACATGGAGCCGTTTCTCAAGATAGCCAAGCGCAATATAACGCGTCTCAGGATAATCTTGGCGGGCATCTTGCCAGAATTTTGCCGTCCCGAAGTCAAAATCGCCTGCTTTCTCAAACGACAACCCGCGCTCACGCACGTTCTTATCGCTCTTGGCAGGGTCAAAGCTTAACTTCATTTCGATTTATTGTATGCACAAAATAGCAGAAGCTGTCAACTTAATGTCCGTTCGCTAATCGTCAAACCTTAGCTCGCCAAAAGATAGCCCCGCTCTAACGAGCAGGGCTTCTATGCGCTTGGAAAAATCAATTGGTAAGCTCAGCTAAGCCGCCTTCTTCTTAACACCACGAGCAGGATCAACTGCCTTGGCCGCCGCCATCACTGCGTCCAGCTCTCCAGCCCGCGTTGCTGTGATCACAGCGTCCAGTATCTCAGGCAGCTTTGCCTTATCACCAACGGCAATGGCACCCTTGTCTG
>CAIYCP010000252.1 GCA_903924715.1 uncultured beta proteobacterium | reverse complement strand
TCAATATTACACGCGGCACGAAGATTGATTTGAATGACGATTGCTGCGTTGCAGCGAAGCGTGATTCGTAAGGGCCTGTGCTAATCTGAACCGACCTTTTCGAGCTAGAGAATCTCAACATTTATGGTCGAATTCATGCTTCGCCGTATTTTGATCGCCTTGCCGGTTTTATTGCTGGTGAGTTTGATTTCGGCGCTAATCATGGAGATGGTGCCTGGTGATCCAGCGCTACTGATTGCGGGGCAGAGTGCAACGGACCTTGAACTGTCTCAGATCCGTGAGCAACTTGGCCTGAATCGACCATTTTTATTGAGACTGATGGATTGGTATCTAGCGTTAGCCCGGGGTGATTTAGGCGATTCAATTCTATTAAATCGCCCTGTGACACAAGCGATTGCTGAGCGGGTTCCGGTGACGTTAGCCTTGGCAGGTTCTGCCCTAGTGTTGACCATTGCGTTGGGCGTGCCCTGTGGCGTCTTATCTGCTGTGTACGCTAATACCTGGATCGATCATGCCTTATTAACGTTTTCTTTACTTGGCGTATCGATTCCTAACTTTTGGTTAAGTCTGATGTTAATTGTCTTGTTCGGCGTCATGCTCGATTGGCTGCCCGCCGGCGGGTATGTGCTCTTTGCCGACGATCCGATTGGTTGGCTCAAATGTTTGATTCTGCCCGCGTTTTCGTTGGCCTTGCTGCAAGTGGGTTTGTTGGCGCGCATCACCCGAGCGACGATGCTAGAGGTGTTGCAACAAGATTATGTGCGTACGGCCCGTGCCAAAGGCTTGCCTGTGTGGTTGGTTGTTGGCAAGCACGCTTTTAAAAATGTATTGATCCCGGTGATTACAGTGATCGGTATTAGCTTTGGTTTGCTGTTATCGGGTTCAGTCGTGATTGAAACGGTGTATTCGTTACCGGGCATGGGACGCTTATTGGCAAATGCAGTTTTTGGTCGTGACTATCCTTTAATACAGGGTGGTCTACTGGTCACGGCGGCAGTGTTAGTGCTATTGAATTTAGCGGTTGATCTGTTGTATGCCGTTGTCGATCCGCGAGTGAAGTATGGCAAGCATTGAGTCGCCTGAAAGTCTGAGCCTTGCAAACGCATTGCCTGCTTTAGGTGCGGCTCCAGCGCCCTTGTGGCGTCAGCTGTTGCGCCATCGCTTATTCCTGACCGGAGCAACGATCTTGTTGCTGATGATCTTATTGGCGATTTTTGCTGATCTGATCGAACTTAGATCACCCGAGAAAATGCAGGTGCGTTTGCGCTTTAAATCGCCTGATTGGCCCTATCCGCTAGGAACTGATAACTATGGACGAGACATTTATAGTCGCTTGGTACACGGTGCAAGGCTGTCACTGTCAATTGGTTTTGCTGTTGCATTAGTAACGGGAATCATTGGGACCGCAATTGGGGTGACAGCAGGGTATTTCAGACGACTGGATAGCCCCTTAATGCGTTTGATGGATGCCTTGATGGCATTTCCCGCCATTCTGTTGGCGATTGCGATTGCGGCAGCTTTAGGCCCCTCGGCGATGAATGCCGTCATAGCACTGTCGGTGGTGTATACGCCGCGGACCGCGCGGATTGTTCGCTCAACGGTACTGGTTGTGCGCGAAACGGACTATGTGCAGGCGGCAAAGGCCTGCGGGGCGCGAGACAGTTGGATTATCTGGCGTCATGTGTTGCCTAATAGCATGGCACCTTTAATTGTGCAGCTCACCTTTATCTTCGCTTATGCCATCCTGGCTGAGTCAATCTTGAGTTTCTTGGGAGTTGGGCCGCCTCCGCCCACGCCAACCTGGGGCAATATGATTGCAGAAGGTAAAGACTATCTGCGCGAGGCGTCTTATATTTGTTTTTTTCCGGGTTTGGCTGTGGCATTAACCTGTTTAGGTTTGAATCTGCTTGGCGATGGTTTGCGAGACGTATTAGATCCTAGACTGCGAGTGCAAATTGGCTGATCCCATTCTCGAAGTGAAAGACTTGCGTGTCGTCTTCGGCTCGCGCGATCGCGAACAAGTTGCAGTCGATGGCGTGAATCTGACGCTTGCTGCGGGTGAGGTGTTAGGGATCGTCGGTGAGTCGGGTTGCGGAAAGAGTCTGACGGCCTTATCGATTTTAGGTTTAGTCCCAAAACCGACCGGTCGTATTGCGAGTGGCAAAATTATATTTAAGGGTAAGGATCTCGCACGTGGCAGCGATACTGAAATGAATGAAATT
>CAIYCP010000251.1 GCA_903924715.1 uncultured beta proteobacterium | reverse complement strand
GTGTGCCCCGACTCACAGACATTGCCACGGTGATACGCAGCAAAAATGCAGGGCCGTTGACCTTATCGTTTGATTTGATGTTTCCGACCGACGAGGCGTTTGAGGCCGCCAAGCGCGCCTCAACCTTACAGCCCGCCGCGCTAGCGCGGCTCTATAACGTGGCGCCTGCCGACGTGATTGTGACGCCCTACCAAGCGGCGCGGGCAATCAAAATCGCCATGCCGCGTGCCATTGTCTCGGGCTCTCCAGGCGACCACGACGTATACGGGGCGCAACAACACGTACCTTTATTGGATCTTGAAATATGAGCGCCGTCAAAGCGTTGCTCGCACGCAAACCAACAACCTTGAAGGTACTGTCGGCCTCGGGCCAACTGGGCTATGGCATCCCCGAGCAAGCGCTCGCCGCCGGCTTAGCACGTGAGCCCGATTTCATCGGGTGTGACATGGGCTCTGTTGACCCGGGTCCGGTATATTTAGGGTCGGGTGAAATGGCAACCAGCCCTTCTATCACCAAGCGCGATCTGGCCGCCGTACTCCTCGGTGCCCGCAAGCTCAACGTACCCCTCATCATCGGGACGGCAGGCACCGCGGGCGCAGCCCCTCACCTAGAGGCAACCCTGGATATGATTCGCGAGATTGCGCGCGAGCACAGCCTACATTTTCGCCTTGCGACGATTCGCTCGGATCTCACTGCAGCGCGCGTCGGACTTGCACTTGCTGCGGGCGAACTCAAAGCACTCGGCGGCACGCTGCCTGTCACGCAAGCCGATCTAGAGGCCTGCGCACACCTCGTGGGCCAAATTGGGTGCGCACCCTTCGAGCGTGCGCTCGCGCTTGAGCCAGACGTCATCATTGCTGGCAGGGCCTGCGATACCGCCGTATTTGCGAGTTTGCCAAAAATGCTGGGCTTTGACATGGCCAATGTCATGCACATGGCCAAGATCATCGAGTGCACTTCCATTTGCTGCGAACCCGGCGGGCGCGATGCGATGCTGGCCACACTTGACGCAAAAGGCTTTGCGCTTGAGAGCATGAACCCAGCACGACGCGCGACCCCACTGTCCGTGGCTGCTCACAGTCTGTATGAACAAGCCGACCCAATTAGTTTTACCGAGCCTGACGGCACACTGAAGGTCGACGCCGCGCGCTACACCGCACTGGATGAACGCCGCACGCACGTCACAGGTGCAACCTGGCAACCCGCGACACGTACGACGATCAAGGTCGAAGGCAGTGCCTTGGTCGGCCATCGTGCCGTGCTGCTGGCCGGAACCGCAGACCCACGTTTTATCGAGCAGCTGCGACCGATTCTGGCCACCGTCGAGCAGACCACCCGCGGACTCGTCGCAGGCGACTACGAAATTTATCCTAGGCTTTACGGCTTAGACGGCGTGGCGCTCTGGACTCAAGCGCCAGGCATACAAGCCGCGCGCGAAGTCTTCATCTTGATCGAAATCATTGCACGCGCACCCGAGCTTGCCATGGCTGCAGCAAAAACCTTCAAACAATTTTTACTACATCAGGGGTTTTCAGGTCGGCAGTGCACCGGCGGCAATATTGCGTTTCCGTTTACGCCACCCGAATTGGTTGGCGGCCCAGCCTATCGCTTTGCGGCTTATCACGTGATGCCCGCTGATGATCACGCGCAATTATTTCCCGTCTCAATCGAACAAATCTAGTCGTAACGACACTCGACTAAATACACCTCAATACAGGATGCCTTAAATGAAAACCATCATGGGTCGCGAAGTTTTAGACACCCTTGACGAACTTGTTGATCCGCGCTGGACTGCGCTCATCGTGGTCGACGTTCAAAATGACTTTTGTCATGTGGACGGACACTTTGCCAAGTTCGGAAAAGACGTTGCGAGCATGGCGCCTGCCGTCAAAAAAATGGTTGATTTCGTTGGCAAGGCACAAGCACTCGGGATGCGAACGATTTTTTTACGCCAGGCTTCACTGCCCGATGCGCGTATGGACTCGCCTGCTTGGCTACGCTTTAAAACGCGTGACGGCAAAGCCCCCGATTACACCAAGCCCGGAAGCTGGGGTTACGAATTTGTAGATGGCCTGACCGTACAAAAAACCGACTGGGTGGTTGAAAAATTTCGTCCCGACGGCTTTGTCGGCACCAATCTGGATCACATCTTACGCACACAGGGTATTCAGAGTGTGATTATTTTAGGTACGGTCACCGAAGGGTGTGTCGAATCCACCGTACGGTCTGCCTCGTATCACGACTATTACGTTGTCGTGCTTGAAGATGCTGTGGCAACACCCAATGCGTTACTGCATGAAGGCTCTTTAAACTTCTTTCGGGCGCGCTATCCAATCTTTAACTGCGAAACCGTTCTCACCGCCATTCAAACTGCAAAACAAAAGGCCCTCGCATGAGTATCTCAATGCCTCTCTCCCTGGGTATTCATCCCGGCAAAAATCAACAACTGCGCGCACTCATTGCTGACCCTGCGCTGCTTGTCGCGCCTGGCGCCTTTGACTGTCTGACGATTCGACTCGCCGAACAGGCCGGATGCAAAGCGGCTTATATGACCGGCTCGGGGGTATCCATTACGCGTCTGGGCGCACCCGATGTTGCCCTACTATCTTTTGCCGAAATTGTGGACCAGGCTAAACGCATGGCAGACGTCACAACCATCCCCATCATTGCCGATGCCGACACCGGGTATGGCGGGCCACTGAACGTAATCCGCACTGTTCGTGAGTTCGAGCGCGCTGGCATCAGTGGCATCCAAATCGAAGATCAGCAGTGGCCCAAGCGCTGCGGACACGAACCTGGCCGCAAAATCGTCTCGACCGAAGAAATGGTCGGGCGAATTAAAGCCGCAGTTGATACGCGGCACGATCCGAATGTCGTCATCATCGCGCGTACCGATGCCCGCAGTGATCTCGGCCTCAACGCTGCCATCGAACGCTCGCAGCGCTACGCCGAGGCAGGCGCCGACGTGTGCTTTCTTGAGTCGCCCGAATCTGCTGACGAAATGCGTCTACTCAACCAACAACTCAAGATACCAACGCTTGCAAATCTCGTTGAGGGGGGTCGCACGCCAATGCTACCCGTCGATCAACTCACCGCCTTGGGCTACAGCATCGCGATATTTCCTAATTCGATGACCCGCGTCATTGCTTCGGTCGGCAAGGCCTTATATGAAGAGTTAGCGCGCAATGGTTCAAGCGCTGCGTTCTCGGATCGTATGGTTGACCATCGCACCCTCTGGAATCTTTTTGAGTACCCGGCTTTTATGGAACTTGAGAGCCGTTATGTCCAACCCACCGCCTCTCAGGAGTCAACAAAATGAAGCGCCTTCACCTTGCACTCGCAGCAAGTATCAGCATTGTTTCAGCAGGATTTGGCTTGACGCACTCGGCACACGCCGTGGAGTGGAACGCCTACACCTACGCCCCCGCCGCAACCCTGGCAGGCGCACGCGGCTTGCAGACCATTACCGAACGGGTCGCCAAAGAAACGAACGGCGAATTGAAAATTAATTACCATTTGGCGGGCGCCGTTCCGATCAAAACCACCACCATTACCCAAGCCGTTGCAGAAGGCACCATGCAACTCGGTGACGACGGGCTGTACCAAGGCAATATTCCAATAGGTGGCTTACTGCAGTTGCCCATGCTGTTGGTCACAACCGAGCATCTTGAAATCGCACTCAAGATCATGATGCCCTACATTGAAAAAGCCTATGCCTCAAAAGGCGTGCAAGTGATCGGCGGCTATTACTACCCGCTACAAGTTTCGTGGTCACGCAATAAGCTTGAATCGTTGGCAGATTTAAAAGGCCAAAAAATGCGGGTGACCTCGCCCGAACAGTCTGCCTTTGTTCGCCAGTTTGGTGGCGTACCTGCAACCCTGGGTGCTGAAGAAGTGCCCTCGGGTTTGGATACCGGCGTTATTAGTGGCGTCTTCACCGCAAGTTCAGGTGGTGGAAAAATCTGGGGTGACATGTTGAAATACAGCTACCGCTTAGGGCCAAATTATTTCAATGCCTTCATCATCGTCAACAAAAGCGCCTACGACAAACTGACCCCCGACACACAAGTCAAACTCAAAAGCATCGTGGCTGATGTGATGCCCTGGAACACCAAGACGCTGTTTGAAGAAGAAGAGCAAGTCACCGCTGCGCTGCGCGCCAAAGGCATGAAGATTACCGAAGCCACGGCCGCCGACATGGCCTTGGGTGCAAAGCTGATGGAACCCTACTGGAAAACTTGGGCTGAAAAACAAGGCCCCGATGCAGTTGAAGCACTCTCTAAAATCCGCGCAGCGATTGGTCGCTAGAGGTTAGCCATGAACACCACGACGAACAGTACCGAAGAGCATTACTGGGGCAAAGGCTTTATCGATGGCACCATGGTGTTTTGTCAGCTCGCGATGCTGGCGATGATGCTGTTGGTCGTGGCCGAAGTGACCGCTCGACTGCTGGGATTTAATCTTGAGCTGTCCGAAGAGTTCGGTGGCTATTTATTAGTCACCGTCTCTTTTTTAAGCTTGGCGGGCTGTGCGATGCACAACAGTTTTCATCAAGTTGAATTATTTACGAGTCGTTTATCAGCGCAGCAAAATCGCGCGCTGATGGTGATTTTTGTTTTGATCGCGTTAGCAACCTCGCTGATTTTGGACTATCACCTGATTAATTTTGTCATTGCCAGCTACGTACGTAACGATCTGGCGCCCACGTTGTTAGAGACTCCGCTTTGGATCCCTAGGCTGGTCATGCCCTTGGGCATCACTTTGCTTTGCATGGCGCTAGTCGTGATGTTGTTACGCGATGTCAAACGGGTGATCCAAGGCGCCAAAGGAGCACAGCAATGAGCTCAAGCACCGAAATTATTTTGATCTTTGGTATTTTTGTCGCACTACTGTGTTCAGGCCTTTGGGTGCCCTTCGCCATCACAGTTGCCTCGTTACTCTATGTCACCACACACGGCGGCTTTGGTAGCCTGAAAGCGATGGGTCTTGTCAGTTGGGGCAGTATGGATAGCTTTACGCTCACCGCAATCCCGCTCTTCATCATGCTTGCGCTGATCATGGAGAAAAGTGGTTTAAGTTTTAGTGTGTACCGTGCGTTGTCGCTGTTTGTGAAACGGATCCCCGGTGGTCTGTTACAAACCAACGTTGCAGGCTGCGCCTTGTTTGCTGCAATTAGTGGCTCAAGCGTTGCTACCGCGGCTGCGATTGGCTCGGTCGCCCTACCTCAATTATTACAGCGCGGCTATGACCGCAAACTGTCTGCTGGCACGCTAGCCGCAGGCGGCACGCTGGGGATCATGATTCCTCCCAGTCTGGCCTTCATCATCTATGGCACCTTCACAGAAACCTCCATCGCCAAATTATTTATGGCGGGCGTGGTGCCTGGGCTTGTACTCACTGGGCTGTTCATGTTGTATGTCGCGATTCATGCTCTGATCAAACCAGAAATCGCGCCGCGCGAAACTGCCGTGATCACCAGGCAAGAATGGACCCGTGCGCTGTTTGATCTGATGCCTTTTGTGTTGCTGATTGGGGGCACCATGGGCAGCATTTATATGGGGCTCGTCACGCCGACCGAAGCTGCGGGCGTAGGTTGCCTGTTTGCCATCATCATCGCCCGCATCTGGGGCAACCTCGACTGGCAGTCCTTTCGCGGCGCCATGTTTGAAACCGTATTGGTCAGTGGCAATATCCTATTTATTGTCTATAGTGCCTTTTTGTTTTCGTACGCGATTTCGATGGCAGGGGTTGGCCGCGATCTCACAAACTTTTTGGGTGGGCTCAATTTAAGCCGACTTGAGTTTTTGGCTTGTCTCTTCATTCTTTACACAATTCTCGGGTGCTTAATTGAAAGCATCGGCATGATTGTGATTACCGTACCGCTGCTCTATCCCGTATTGCTTAAGTACGGCATTGACCCAGTATGGTTTGGTGTCATCTTAGTTTTGTTCATAGAGATGGGTCAGATCACGCCACCGGTGGGCATCAATCTATTCGTTATACAAAGCATATGGAAAGGAAAACTTTCTGAGGTGGTGTATGGCACCATTCCGTTCCATCTCATCATGTTTCTCGTAGTTGCGTTGCTCGTGCTTTGGCCAGAGATCGCCTTGTGGCTGCCACGCGCGATGGCGAGATAGTGGGCGATATCTAAAGATATGAGTAAAGCGCTACCTAAAGACACTGTAGCGAAAAAGCCAGCCTCGGCTCGCGTCAAAAAGACAGACTGGACAAGTTTTCGTACAAACAAAAATTTGCCCAGTCCGCTTTACCATCAAATTTTTTCTTTTTTACGTGATCGGATCTTAGCGGGGGCATTTGATTCTGGCGCAGTGTTTCCAAGTGAGAGTCAGCTGGAAGCCGCGCTAAAGGTGTCGCGCATCACGGCACGACGCGCTTTAGAAGAGCTGGCAGCGCGTGGGTTGATCGTCAGAACGCAGGGCAAGCAATCGATCGTCGCACTGTATCGCCCTAGCACACAGTTAGTCGCAGGCGTCGAAGGCATGATTGAGAACAATCGACGCATGGGTGATTCGACCACGGTTGAACTACTTGCTCATGAGCAAGTACCCGCCAGCGCAGAGGTCGCCACCAAACTTAAAGTCAAACACAAGGCGGCCGTACTCTGGTCTGTGCGCGTGCGTCGCCTAAACGATGTTCCGTTTTCTTACGCGGTCACACATCTACCGGCCTTTGTCAGTCGACAAGTCAAAACCGAACAGATGTCGACGCGTCCGCTGATTGATCTACTCGAAAGCGCTGGCATCATGATCGCTCGCGCTGAGCAAGTCATTTCAGCCGTACAGGCCACACCTGAAGTTGCGCGTGCGCTACACGTTGAGCCAGGAGCCGCCTTGTTGTTATCTGAGCGCATTGTCTACGACCGCTTTGAGCGGCCGGTTGAGCTGATCTGCGTACAGTACAGGCCTGACCTTTATCAATACGGCGTTGAACTCAGACGCACCACTTCAGCGCAAGGAAATCAGTGGGCCTCAGAAAAAAAATCAAAGCGTCAGACATGACTGCGTCTATTGCAAACGAATGCCCAGATCTTTAACCAGAGGCTGCATCACAAGTCGTTCATTTTTAATCGTGTCCGCCATCTCTTGCGGTGTGCTCGCCACCGGCATCATGCCTAGCGTTTGCAACTGCGTAAGCATCGCTGGTTCTTTTAATACCCGCGCGACTGTTTCCTGAATAATCGCGACGCGCTCAGTTGGCATGCCGGCGGGCCCCATCAAGCCAAGCCACGGCAGTGAAGAATAACCAGTCAGCCCTGACTCTGACAACGTAGGCGTATCGGGCAAACCTGCAAACCGCTCTGGGCTGGTGATCGCAATCGCACGCACGCGACCACCCTCTAACATGCCCTTCGCACTCGAAGGCGCCTCAAGCACAATATCAAGTTGGCCACCGATCAGATCACCCTGCGTCTTACCGGCTGCGTTAGCCGGTGCGTACACGGCCTTGATCCCCACGCGACGTGCGGTTTGCTCCCACACCAAATGAAACGCAGAACCGATCGCATAAGAACCAATTGTGAGGTCACGGCTCTTGGCTTGATCAACAAAATCTTGCCACGTTTTAAAGGGACTGTCTTGACGCACAATAAAAATAAAAGGCGTACGCGCGACAAGCGAGATAGGTTGCAGATCTTTGATCGGGTCAAAGGGCAGACTATCGACTGCAAACGGCATAATCGTGATTGAAGAGGCTGCCACCATTCCAATCGTATACGCATCAGGCGCGGCCTTCACCACCGCCGTCGTACTGACAATACCAGCACCACCCGGGCGATTCTCGACAATCACGGGCTGGCCCCAGACTGCGCTGAGTCGGGTCGCTAACACGCGCAAGATCACATCAATCGGTCCGCCAGGAGGATTCGCAACAATAATTTTGACGGGCTTGTCAGGATAGCTCCCTTGAGCTTGAGCCGCGAAGCCACCAAACAAAACGAAGCTACTCAGGCCGACCAGTGCCGCCATTCGACGCACTGCGCGTCGTTGATCCTTAAACCACATCTTTGTCATCCTTTGCTAACGACTATTCAAACACTCGTACAACGGGACTCGACGCCCAACCCGGTGAACGCCCGTGAATAAACTCGATCCACGCCGTCTGGATTTCATCAACCAACCGCCGGCCATGATCAGGCACCATGCCCTCTAACATTGCCGCGCCTGTGAAGTGCTCGAGATTACCAAAAACAAACGGTAAGTCAATGCAATGGCACGCACCAAACTCTGGATTGGGGCCATAGGCAAACTCGAAAATCCAGGCGTCGCGTCCGGCAGTGCGCGCATCTTCTGCCCACTGCCGCGAAGGGAGGCCAAAGATTTTTTCACCTAATTGCTGGCTCGCAAGATTGCGTTGCGTACCCGGAAAGGCAGCCATCTCATCGCGGGTGTATCCCAACAGCACATCTGCACGCTTCACTGCCTGTTGCATCAACGGCGCAATCGGCGAGACAAACATTTCTTGATCAACGACCGGGCAAAACAGACTGCGATTTGCACCCTCTTCTTTAAGCGCTGCCATTACTGATTCGGCTTGTTGTGCGGCCAATAGGGCCGCGACCGGTAACACACGCGCCTGCTCGAGTGTTTGCGCGCCAGTCGCCTGCAAAAAAACGCGGCTTAAGTGTGCCGCCTGTTCGGTCTCGCGAAAGCCCCTTCCAAGAGACGCGCTTTGCAAAATCGCACGTTTAAAAAGGGGCGCGCGCGCAAGCATTGCCGCGATATTAAA
This sequence comes from uncultured beta proteobacterium, assembly GCA_903924715.1. Taxonomy (GTDB): domain Bacteria; phylum Pseudomonadota; class Gammaproteobacteria; order Burkholderiales; family Burkholderiaceae_B; genus Zwartia. Next base: position 6,602 of record CAIYCP010000251.1, on the reverse strand, counting down.
GCCACCCGCTGATTGCCCCATCAGCGTGACGTTGTCGGGGTCTCCACCAAACTGCTGGATGTTTTCAATCACCCACCGCACCGCCGCTTCTTCATCTAACAACCCAACGTTCGCTGTTTGGCCCGGTACAAATAACCAGCCCAACGCCGCCAGCCGATAATTCACGCCCACCACCACACAATCGCCGCGCTGGGCTAAACGCGTGCCGTCATACCAAGGCAGTGACCCACCACCGCTTTGCCAAGCCCCGCCGTGCAACCACACGACCACAGGTCGCTTGCGCTGATCACACCCAGGTGTCCAGATCGACAGGCGCAAACAATCCTCATCTTGAACCGCGTCAAAGTCTCCCATCACCGTGCGTAACCGCGACGGTAACTGAGGACACACCGGCGCGGGTCTCGTCGCATCAAACGGCGGCGCTGCGCCCACCGGTTGCGGTGGCGCAAAGCGCAAGGCACCAACCGGAGCCGCAGCGTAGCGAAGCCCCAAGAATCGCGTCACAGCGCCAGTCTGTTGGCCTGTGACCTGCCCTTGTTTAAGTGTGACTGAGACGGTCTTGTTCGCGAGTGACATATTCATTAAGCGCTTAGCGTAAAAAGTTTCTAACAACATTACAGCAGAAATCACTAAAATCAAGCCAGAAAGAAACTGTTTTACCTATCTTTTGTTGTTTTCACCTTTTGGATCTGCGCCGTGACGATTAAAGACCCCTCGCGCCCACTTGATCGTATTGACCTCAAGATACTCGATGTATTGCAACGCGACGGGCGCATTTCAATGACCGACCTCGCCGATCAAGTAAACCTGTCGGCAACCCCCTGCTCAGAACGCGTGCGGCGTTTAGAGCGTGAGGGCATCATCATGGGCTATTACGCGCGCGTCAATCCCGCTGCGCTTGGCAAAAATCTTTTGGTATTTCTTGAGATCAAGCTTTCAACCAAATCAGACGAAGTCTTTGAGAAGGTTAAAAAAGAACTTGAATATGTCCCCGAGGTCATGGAATGTCATCTTGTTTCGGGTGATTTTGATTATTTAGTGAAGGCGCGCTTAACTGAGATGGGCAAGTATCGGCAGCTCTTGGGCGAAATTCTTAAACGTCTGCCAGCGTCTGCTGAGTCGCGCAGCTATATCGTGATGGAAGAAATCAAAGAGACGCTTTATTTGGCCGTTGACCGCTAGGTGAGCGTTCGAATGAAGTCCCACAACACGGGATGGTCTGAGGTTGCAACGTTAAAACGAAACCAGTTCGACGCGCGATCTTCTGGCCGAAAATAGGCGCCAGGCGCCAACCAAATACCATGCTGCAAAGCGCGCGTCGCGACGCTCACACTGTGCTTAGGCTCGATTGGCAAACGCCCCCATAAAAACAGACCTGCTTCAGGCGTATGAAACAACTCAACACCCACTGCCTGCAAACTCGCGCCAACCTGTCGATGTGCCTGACGCAATTTTTCAGTCAAAAATTGCACGTGTTGCTGGTAGTGCCCTTCACTTAATACGTTCGCGACGATGCGTTCGGCCATCTCAGACGACGTCAGCCCAACGGCCATTTTGCTGCGCGCCAAACTTGCCAGCACATCAGGGTGTGCAGCCAGGTAACCCACGCGCAGCGTCGGGGTGATTGTTTTTGAAAACCCCGAAATATAAATCACCCGTCGCAGTCCTTCTAGCGCCGCAAGGCAAGGTGCGCCGTCCGCCGCCAGCTCTCGATAAATATCATCTTCAATCACCCACAACCCGTGTTGCTCTGCAATTTCAAGCAAACGTTTGGCATGGGATAGCGATAACGACGACCCTGAAGGATTTTGTAAAACGGTATTAACGAAAATCGCTTTTGGTTGCGTGCGTTTAATGAGTAGTTCTAATTGATCAAAATCATGACCGTCCACCGTGCGTGGCAAACCCACCACCTTCAGCCCCGCGAGCTGCAAAATCTGCAATAGGTTGCAATAACAAGGATCTTCGACCACCACCGTATCGCCCGGGCGCAACAGCGTACGCACGACCAAATCAAGTGCTTGCGTGGCGCCCTGCGTCAACAACACATTTGAAGACTCAACCGCAATGTCATGGCGCCGCAGCATCACTGCAATCTGATCGCGCAGCGAGGCCATGCCAAAAGGGTGTCCATAACCACCCAAGCGTGTACCGGGTACTCGACTCAGCGTGCGCAACGCATGCTGAAGACCGCTTTCGTTAATCCATTCGCCCGGTATCCAACCGCACCCTGCTTTAATTGGCACCGAGTGATCTGCGAATACGTCCGACAATAACCAGGCTGCGTTCAAACTTGGGGCTGACCAAACTGGAGCAACTGAGGGCTCGGTCGCATGCGAATCAACCACCCGATAGGCCGCGCCGCGTTTCGCCACGACTTTGCCCGCTGCCACTAAGCGCTGATACGCCTCGGACACCGTAAACGCACTCAGCCCATGGGTACGTGCAAACTGCCGAACAGAGGGTAATGCGTCACCGGCACGCAAGGCACGCCGCGCAATCGCCGCAGTCACTGCAACGACTATTTGATCAACCAGGGTTCGGTCAGCATTTCGATCGAGTGTGAGGGTCAACGCCATGGAGCGCACCGAGTTCGCTGCAGCGCACAAGCGCGACTGAGCCTAGAGTGAATGAATCAGTACAGTTTGCCACAAATCCGTGCAACTGTACTGGCCAAAAACCCAACGAAGGCGCTAAAGTAAGGCTTCAACCCGATTCTCGGAGAATCCCATGAATGCTGTCACTGAAGCCGTAAGCCTGTCCAACAGCGTGGACATGACCAATTTCTGGATGCCCTTTACAGGCAACCGCCAGTTCAAAGCCGCTCCGCGTATTCTGCAAAGCGCCAAGGATATGCATTTCACCACCATCGATGGCCAAAAGTTGCTTGATGCAAGCGCTGGCCTCTGGTGTGTCAACGCAGGCCATGGTCGTGCAGAAATTATCGAAGCCGTACACAAGCAAATGAAAGAGCTTGATTACGCGCCTCCTTTTCAAATGGCGCACCCCATTGCCTTTGAAGCGGCAAAAGTTGTTGCCGGCGTGATGCCTAAAGGGCTTGACCGCATCTTCTTTGCCAACTCAGGTTCTGAGGCTGTTGATACCGCGCTGAAGATGGCACTCGCCTATCACCGTGCGCGCGGCGAAGGGCAACGCACCCGTTTGATCGGCCGTGAGCGTGGTTACAGCGGCGTCGGTTTTGGTGGTATTTCAGTGGGCGGCATCGTTGCCAATCGTAAAGCGTACTCAGCCAATTTAATTCCTGGCGTTGATCATCTTCCACACACGCATAGCATTCCTGACATGGGCTTTAGTAAAGGCCAGCCTCAGTGGGGCATGCATTTAGCCGACCATCTTGAAAGCCTGTGCGCCTTGCACGACGCGTCAACGATCGCCGCAGTGATCGTTGAGCCCGTAGCCGGCTCAACTGGCGTATTGGTGCCCCCCGTTGGCTACCTGCAACGTCTGCGCGAAATTTGTACCAAGCATGGCATCTTGTTGATTTTTGATGAAGTGATCACTGGTTTTGGTCGCTTAGGTAAAGCAACTGCAAGCGAATTTTTTGGTGTCACCCCAGACATGATCACGATGGCCAAGGCGATTAATAACGCTGCGATCCCAATGTCAGGCGTCGCTGCAAGTACGCATATTCATGACACAATCATCAACGCGAGCCCAGCGAATGCGATTGAGATGTATCACGGTTACACCTACTCGTCGCATCCAGCCGCTGCGGCTGCTTGCTTGGCCACCCAAGAAATCTACAAACGCGAAAAACTATTTGATCGCTCGCTAGCCTTGGCACCGAAGTTTGAAAAAGCCATTCATGCTCTGCGTGGCGAGCCCTATGTCAAAGACATTCGTAATCTGGGCTTGATGGGTGCAGTTGAGCTTGAATCACGCCCAGGTGCACCAGGCGCACGCGCCTATGATGTGTTCTTGAAGTGTATGGAGATGGGTGTTCTGACACGCTTCACCGGCGACAGCCTTGCCTTCTCGCCACCACTCATTGTGAGTGAAGAGCAGATCGACGAAATCTTCACAACGGTCAAAAAAGCCATTCACATGGTGGGGTAAAAACGAGGGAGGGGTCAATTACTCTCCTTTGCTGGAAAGGGCGCTTCGGCGCCCTTTTTTGTTGGCGCCACTCCGCGCAGCGGGCTCAAGATGCCAGAACCCTCGCCAAAGACTATGATGGCGTCACTACATTGACCTCTTACCGTTTCTTAACATTTGCAGGAACCCTTTCACTCATGAACTGGCAACTCCCATTCCAATCTGGTCGTCAACCCGTACTTGCGCGCAACATCGTCTCAACGTCACAGCCTCTCGCGTCTCAAGCGGGTGCAGCTGTGTTTGCACGCGGAGGCAATGCGATTGACGCCGCGATTGCTGCAGCCATTACGCTGACCGTCGTCGAGCCGACGATGAATGGCATCGGCGGTGACGGCTTTTCAATTATTTGGGATGGTAAAAAACTGCATGGCTTAAACGCGTCTGGACGCGCGCCTGCTGCCTGGTCGCCAGAGCGCTTTAAAGGCATGGCCACCATGCCCAAGAATGGTTGGGATTCGGTGACCGTGCCGGGTGCGGTGTCGCAATGGGTCGCGTTATCCAAAAAGTTTGGTCAACTGCCGTTTGAAGATTTATTTAAAGACGCTATTCGCCACGCCCGTGAGGGGTTTCCGGTCAGTCCGATTATTTCTAAGCAATGGGCCACCGCGGTCACCGACTTGGCCAAGCATCCGGGCTTTAGCGCCTTTATGCCCAATGGTCGTGCACCCGCAACCGGTGAGATCTGGAAATTTGCCGATCAAGCTGACACACTTGAAGACATTGCACGCACAAACGGTGAATCGTTTTATCGTGGCCGTTTAGCAAAAATGATTGCGGCATTTTCAGCCGAGTGCGGCGCGGTCATGACCGAAGCCGATCTGGCCGCGCATCAAGCGGACTGGGTTGAGCCCGTATCAACCAACTTTCGTGGCTATGACGTTCATGAAATCCCACCCAATGGTCAAGGCCTCACTGCGCTGCTCGCACTGAACATCATTGAACATTTGCCATACAACGAAACGGCTGCAGGCTCAGCCGAGCGCATGCATCTTGAAGTCGAAGCCATGCGTGTCGCCTTTGCTGATTTGTACGCACACGTTGCAGACCCAGCCTTCATGAAAGTCAGCGTCAAAGACCTGCTCAGCAAGTCGTATGCACGCGAGCGCGCCAAACTCATTGATCCGAAAAAAGCCGGCACCTACGCTGCTGGGCAACCACCCTCGGGCGGCACGATCTATTTATGTGCCTCTGACGCAGAGGGCCGCATGATCTCGTTGATTCAATCAAACTTCAAAGGTTTCGGATCGGGTGTTGTGGTCCCTAAAACAGGCATCGCCTTACAAAATCGTGGTTCAGGTTTTGTCACGACGCCAGGTCATCCTAATCAAGTGCTGGGTGGCAAGCGGCCCATGCACACCATCATCCCCGCCTTCATGACGCGCGATGGTCAACCTGAAATGGCCTTCGGTGTGATGGGTGGCAACATGCAAGCGCAGGGTCATATGCAGATGGTGTTACGCCGCGTGGTCGAGCAACACAATCCCCAGGCCTGTTCAGATGCGCCACGCTGGCGTATCAATGATGCCGCTGAACTCACACTCGAGGCGAGCGTCAGCGCTGCAGTGGTGGCGGGCCTAAAAGCTATGGGGCATGCCCCACTTATAGCGGCGCCCGACAGCACCGATTTTGGTAGCGCGCAATTAATTGCTCGACTGGGTGAAACGCAGTCAAGCGTTGGCCCTTTTGCCTACGCAGCAGGCTCTGATCATCGCCGCGATGGTGAGGCGGTGGGTTACTAACTGACTGCGTCTGTTACTCGACCGTCACGCTCTTTGCTAGGTTACGTGGCTTATCCACATCGGTGCCTCGCGCACACGCTGTGTGATAAGCCAATAATTGCAGAGGGATCGTATGCAAGATGGGTGACAACAAGCCATAGTGTTCGGGCATACGAATCACATGCACGCCTTCGTCACTCACAATCCGTGTATCCATATCCGCAAATACGTACAGCTCACCACCGCGTGCCCGTACCTCTTGAATATTAGATTTAAGCTTTTCTAATAAGGCATCATTGGGTGCAATGGTGACCACCGGCATTTGCTCGGTCACCAGGGCGAGAGGCCCATGTTTAAGCTCACCCGCTGGATAAGCTTCGGCATGAATATAGCTAATCTCTTTAAGCTTAAGCGCGCCCTCAAGCGCGATTGGATAATGCATGCCGCGCCCCAAAAACAATGCGTTTTCTTTTGTTGCGAAACGATCGGCCCAGCCCATGATTTGAGGTTCGAGTGCAAGCACCGCAGTAATCGCTGCCGGTAAATGACGCAACGCTTTGACGTGCTCAGCCTCTTGCTGATCTGTCAGCTGCTGATGCACCTGAGCCAAGGCCAAGGTCAACATAAATAGAGCTGTCAACTGCGTGGTGAAGGCTTTGGTTGAGGCCACACCGATTTCGACACCTGCGCGCGTGATGTAGGCTAGTTCACATTCACGCACCATGGCACTGGTCGACACATTACAAATCGTCAGCGTGTGATGCATGC
>CAIYCP010000250.1 GCA_903924715.1 uncultured beta proteobacterium | reverse complement strand
GGTTGGCGACCGATGCAAAAACTGCAAAAGGGATTTCGACGAGCTTTAGTCCAGTGCTGGCAAAGCATCTTTCGTCGACCTATCAAAGCAAATTGCTGGGCGTTTCGCCCTTTGCGCCTCAGATTCTATTTTGCAACTTCCCAATTCGAGGTGTGCAAGATTTGAAAGGCAAGACCGTGCGCACGATTACAAGATCTCAAGCAGAGTTGCTAGAGGGTCTGGGTGCAAAAAGTATAAGTATGCCAATTGCTGAAGTACTCCCCGCCTTTAAAAAGAAAACGATTGCCTGCGCGGTGGCCAGTAGCATGGCGGGGTATACGGCCCAGTGGTATTCTGCCGCGACGCATTTGTACGCGCTGCCGCTCGGGTGGAACCAAGAGATTCATGCCGTCAACCAAAAGGTGTGGGATCAGCTTAACCCTGATGTGCGTGCACTACTTGAGATCAATGTGTCCAAGTTAACTGAGCGCTTATGGTCGTTTGCAGAAACTGAAAATCAAAAAGGATATGACTGCAATACGGGCGCTAAAAGTTGTCCGATGGCGCCTAAAGGCAAGATGATTTTGATCAAACCGAATCAGAACGATTTGAATACGGTCAAGCGCTTGGCCAGTCAAAACGTTGTGGCGAAATGGGCAGCGCGCTGTTCTGGTTCGTGTGTGAGTGAATTTAATCAGACCGTTGGCAAGGCACTGAAGATCACGGCTAAAAAGAGCTAATGCCTGTCGTGGCGTTAGCGTGACAGATCAGCCGATTGCAAATCCCAGAGTAACTGAAAGCGGTGACTATTCTCAGCGGCTAGTCCAAGCTTTTTAGTGAGCCAATGCCCTGCAAGATCGGCCTTTGCAAGCGTTGTGGCTTCAATCACGATAAACGGCTCAAGCTTACGCGTTGTGAGGTCTTCAGAGGGTAGCGGGGTGGATAGCACGGGGTCCGGGCAGAGCGCTCGCACGCTAAGTACACCTTCAATGGTTGCGGCAAGTTCGTGCGTAAATGCCGTTGCAGCATGCGCAGTCTCTAGTGTGTCTAGACAAACCAAGGCAACTGCGGCGCCAGTGCCGGCGCCGAAAAGCTGCGTGACCGCATTGACCCGACGGCGTGTATCGCGCATGCGCGTAAAGTTACGCTCAGACCATTGGGTTTGCTTGGTAAACGCGAGTCGATACGGTTCGCTGGTAAAAACGTGCAACGTGTCGGTTTGATACAACGCTAAATAAGGGCGCGCACACGTGTCGGAGTGATAGCGTCGCGACCAGCGAAATCCCTTAATCGCGGCGCGCTCTTGCATATGTTCTTGGTCGTACCACTGGTTAAAGTCTTGCTCATGGACGGGATCAACTGAAGTCCAAATCAAGAGTTCGCCTGGGGCGTCAGGATGCTGCTGTAATACGTGATCTGTTGACATGCTTTTGTTTAAAAAGTGGTGAGTGTTGGCCAAGAGTTCTGTGCGCGCTTAACCCTTCGCGCGTACAATTTTTTGTACTTGAGGAACGCGACGAATTGACCTGAATACCTGCGCCAAGTGCTTGCGGCTATCGACTTGCACAGTCAGGTTCAGCATCACGGTATCAACAGCGTCTTCATGCATGGTGGCATTCACAATATTCGAGTCGGCCTGTGCAACTTCGGCCGCAATCCGGCTCAAAATGCCGCGTTCGTTTTGCGCCATGATTTCGATACGGGCTGAAAAGTGTTTGGCGGTTTCTTGATCCCAGACAACGTCTACCCAGCGCTCGGGTTCTTTCATCCGGGCGCGAAGGGCGACGGGGCATTCGGCGGTATGAACAACCAAGCCATGCCCGATTCGTACGCCCGCAACAATGACGTCACCTGGAAGCGGACCACAACAAGGCGCGAGCTGCACGGCTTGACCTTCGTGCCCGCGAATTTGAATTGGCATCGTACGTGCAGCACTTAGGGCTTCATCGGCGGCTGCCGTTGTGGCGATGAGTGGATGATCTGGTGTAAAGCGGCGCGCGACGACAGCTGCCAAACGCTTACCCAGTCCAATGTCGGCCAAAATCTCTGCGCGTGATTTAGCACCGCTACTGCGTGCCAGTTTTTCCCAAATGGGATCCTCTGGTTTAGGCATTGCCAAGTTCAGCTCTTTGAGTGCCTGAGCGAGTTGACGTTCGCCAAACGCAGCAGACTCATCGTATTCGCTGGTACGTAAAAAATGCCGAATTTCTGAACGTGCCCGGCCCGTGCGTGCGTAATTGAGCCATTGAGCGCTTGGCCTGGCAGTTGGCGAGGTTGAAATTGAGATCGTGTCGCCGCTTGAGAGCTCGGTGCGCAGCGCTACATTTTCACCGTTGACTTTGCAGGCCACTGCGCGGTTACCCACGTCTGTGTGAATCATGTAAGCAAAGTCAATCGGTGTCGCACCGCGAGGCAGCGAGACAATTTTTCCTTTGGGTGTAAACACATACACGGCGTCTGGAAACAGATCGACCTTGACGTGTTCAAGAAATTCGCTCGAATCTCCAGTCTGACTTTGAATGTCTAGCAGCGATTGCAACGACTTACTTGTTTGCGTTTGAATTTCTTCCAAAGAGGACGACTCTGCCTTGTAAAGCCAGTGCGCCGCGACGCCTTCTTCGGCGACTTGGTGCATATCGTGCGTGCGAAACTGAAACTCAATGGGGGTGCCAAAGGGGCCAACCAACGTTGTGTGCAAAGACTGATAGCCGTTGACTTTTGGGATCGCAATATAGTCTTTGAATTTACCAGGCACGGGGCGATACAGTTGGTGCACGATACCCAAGGCCATATAGCATTCGGGCAGGGTATGCACGATCACGCGAAAGCCATAGATATCTAAAACATTGGTGAAGCTTTTCTTTTGCTCAACCATCTTGTGATAGATGCCGTACAAGGTTTTTTCGCGACTGAGTAATTCGCTTTCGATGCCAGCAGCAGGTAACGCTAGACGAACTTGCTCATCAATTTTGCTTAATACTTCACGACGATTACCGCGCGCGGCGCGTACCGCTTTTTCAAGAACGCGATAGCGGTTTGGATAAATTGCTTCAAAGCATAAATCTTGCAACTCACGATAGAGTGCATTTAAACCCAGCCGATAGGCAATGGGTGCGTAGATATCGAGTGTTTCTTGCGCAATGCGTCTGCGTTTTTCAGGGGCAACGGCATCAAGAGTGCGCATGTTGTGCAGACGATCGGCCAGCTTAATCAGGATCACACGAATATCGCGCGCCATCGCTAAAAGCATTTTTCTAAAGCTTTCAGCCTGTTGTTGCGCCTTTGTTGCAAACTCTAGGCGATCAAGTTTTGACAGGCCATCGACCAATTCGGCAACCTCATCGCCAAATTTTTCAAGAAGATCTTGTTTGGCAATGCCCTGATCTTCCATCACGTCATGCAAAAGCGCAGCTTGAATGGCCTCGGCGTCAAGTTTCCAGCCCGCACAGATTTCGGCGACTGAAATTGGATGGGTGATGTAGGGCGAACCGCTTGAGCGTAACTGCCCAAGGTGAGCTTGATCTGAAAAGCGGTAGGCATCCCGAACGGTGCTGATCTCTTTCGGTTCGAGATAGGTCGATAAGATTTGTTGCAGGTGAGCCATCGAGGCCACCGGAGGCTCGAGCTCAGTTTCAACGGGCGTTGCCGCCCCTGAGATCACGCCTAATGCCACTTCTTTGTTCAGGCCGCCAGGCTTGAGTCTGGATCCGGCCTTGAGGGCGGCCCGTAACCCGGAGGATGCGTAGCGAAATCCGGGAAAGGCCATTTGTCAGTGACTTAGGTTGGTACCTTACGCAGCATTTCGATGCCAACTAAACCATTCGCGATTTCACGCAAGGCGGTCACGCAAGGTTTGTCTTTGGTTTCGAGGCGGGGTGCATGACCTTGCGCGAGTTCGCGCGCACGATATGTGGCTGCAAGGGTAAGTTTGAAACGGTTTGGAATGCGTTCAAGACAGTCGTCAACAGTAATGCGAGCCATGGTAATCCTGAAAATAAAAGGTTTAAGCAGGTAGATAAATGTGCAGTGCGCTGTGGTCGTACCTTAAGTCGTCAGCCCGAACGAGGCAAATAAGCCTTCGTTTTTGGCCGACTGGCTGTTGTAGCGCAGGCGCGCAACAGCGACTACCTCAGCGAGCTCAGCCAGTGCAATCCTAAAGTCTTGATTAATAATAACATATTCGAACTCGGGTGCGTGCATAATCTCTTCACTCGCAGCCTCGATTCGGCGCGCAATCACCGCTTGGGAGTCTTGTCCTCGTTGCTGTAGACGTTGTTCAAGCGTTTGGATCGAGGGTGGCAAAATGAAGATCCCGATCGTCTGCGCAAAGAGACGTTTGACCTGGCGGGCCCCTTGCCAGTCAATTTCGAGCAAAATGTCGCGACCCTGATGGATCGCTTGTTCGATCTGATCGCGGGGCGTGCCATAAAAATTGCCATGTACCTCGGCCCACTCAAGCAATTGATTATTTTGCCGCATTGCAACAAACTCATCTTTGCTGACAAACCGATAGTCTTTGCCATCGGTTTCGCCGCTACGTGGCGCGCGCGTGGTCGCCGACACTGAGAGGCAAAGCTTAGGGTCTTGGGCTAACAGCGCATTGACTAAGCTTGACTTGCCAGCACCGCTTGGCGCAACCACTACAAAAACGTTTCCGGCGGCCTTAGACATGGGTGACAATAGAGGATTGACGTAAAGTAAAAGCATAGCAGAGTCGCTATCGCGTCGTCCTTGATTTGTCGTTACTTATTCCTAGGAACATTAGCAATGTCATCTTCTTTCTTGATCACGCCTCAGGCCCTGCATGCACGGCTCAGCGAAAATCCCGCCAAGGTATTGATTTGTGATTGTCGGTTTGATTTAGTGGATCCCGATCTAGGGCAGCGTGCGTACGACGTTTCGCATTTGCCTGAGGCGGTGTATGTTGATTTGGGACGCGCGCTGAGTCGTGAAAAAAATGGGTTAAACGGCCGTCACCCACTACCCGAGGCAAAGATCTTTGCGCAGTATTTAAATCAACTTGGCGTAAATCGGGATACGCTGATTGTTGGGGTCGATGCGCACGGAGGTCTGTATGGCTCGCGCCTTTGGTGGTTAGCGCGCTGGGTCGGCCATGCAAGCGTGGTGGTGTTGGATGGTGGGATGCCTGCTTGGGAAAAAGCGGGCTATAGCTTGACCAACGTTAAGCCCAAGGCAAGACCAATCGGTGATTTCAAGCAGGGGGCTTCACTTGTATCCTCGGTGGATTTGGCCAATATGCAAGCGGGCCTGGGCCGCACGGATCGTTTGATTGTGGACGCGCGCCCTGGGGATCGTTTTCAAGGGCAAAATGAAACCTTGGATGCACGCGCAGGGCATATTCCTGGCGCAGCCAGTCGACCCGTCAAAGAAAATTTGAATGACGATGGTACGTTTAAGGCGCCTGAGGTCTTGCGCGCTGAGTTCACCAAATTATTAGGCTCGCAATCCCCGAAGAACCTGGTGGCAAGTTGTGGCTCGGGTGTGTCCGCATGTCACCTGTTACTTGCGCTTGAGCTGGCCGGTTTGTCGGGCGGCGCGTTGTACGGCGGCTCTTGGAGTGAATGGAGTTCGCAACCTGATGCACCCACTGAAATTGGGCCGTCAAAAGTCGCAGGTTAATGCCAGACGCGACAGCAGCAAACTTTTGAGCGAGTATTTTTTATAAAGTCCGCATAGGACATCAACATTTAGGATGAGCAATGGCTGAGTTAAAAGTAGCGGTAGTGACAGGTGCTGGATCGGGCGTCGGACGCGCAGTTGCGCTTCACTTAGCGCGCGCAGGCTATCAAGTGGCGCTAGCAGGACGTCGTGCAGACGCACTCGAAGAAACTCGCACGGAAGGCGGCGCTTTAGCGTCGCAATTGCACCCGATTGTGACCGACGTCAGCGATGAAGCCTCTGTCAAAAATCTGTTTGCTGAAATTGTGCGTCGCTGGGGTCGGCTAGATGTCTTGTTTAATAATGCAGGGCGCGGTGGCCCTCCTGTGCCGATTGAAGATTTGCCTGTTGAAATCTGGAAGGATATTGTGAACGTCAACCTCACCGGCATGTTTCTATGTGCGCAGGCCGCCATCCGGATCATGAAAGATCAAACGCCCCAAGGTGGCAGGATTATTAACAACGGATCGATTTCCGCACACACGCCACGTCCTTTCTCAATTGGTTATACCTCGACCAAACATGCCGTCACGGGCTTAACAAAGTCCATCTCACTGGATACCCGTAATTATCGTATTGCGTGTAGCCAGGTTGATATTGGTAACGCGATTACGCCCATGACTGAGCGTATGACAAAGGGCGTGCCTCAGCCAGACGGCACAACCCGCGTTGAGCCACGTATGGATGTCAATCACGTTGCGCAAACAATCACGCAAATTGTTGGTTTTCCGCTTGAGACCAACGTTCAGTTTGTGACCATTATGGCAACCACAATGCCGTTCATCGGACGCGGCTAACGCGCCACGATTTACGCAAGCGCTCGTGCGAGTTCAGTGGCCAGGTGAATGACTGCCTGATCACTGCCCGCAGGGCCGATTAGAGAGACCCCGACCGGTAAGCCCTCTTTGTTTTTAAAGGGGATGCTGACCTGGCAGACACCACTGATTCCTGCGATACAGGTGATGTGCATGGTGCGCATTCGAAGCGCGTCGACGGCTTGCCCGCTGGCGTTGAGCAAAGGTGCTAAGCCGGCGGCTGAAGGGACGATTGCAATGGCATCGTCGGCTAAGAGCGTACGAATATGTGCGCGTATGTCAGCGACCTTTACGCGCGCAGCATGAGCTTGTTGTTCGCTAACCGTTTGAGCCTGCGCCCAGCGCGCTGCAATCGGTACAGAAAACGTGGGTCGATGCTCAGTGATCCATGCGCCATGAAGGCTCCAGGCCTCGTGCGCGCCCAGGGTGACATACGCTTGACGCCACTGCTCAAGCGTTTCAGCTTCTCGGGTAAAAGACATCGCCTGTGCGTTGAGCCCCAATAAAGTTTCTGCTGCAGTCAAGACCGCATTGAGCGGTGCTTGAAAATCATCGCTTGCCAGCGCCCACAACGCCTCAGGTTTAAGCAAACGTTTGGGTGCAAATGAAGAGGCGGGCAGTAGCACTTGACCCACGCGTTTGAATGTGTCTGGCGCATGCGCAAACCAGGTCAGCGTGTCAAACGAGGCGTGTAAGGGCACGACGTGCTCGCGCGACAAGAGATCATGGGTGGTGCGTAAACCCCAAACACCACAGTAACTGGCGGGAACCCGGGTTGAGCCGCCCGTGTCGCTCCCTAAGGCAAAGTCGCATAGTTTCGCGGCCACTGCTGCCACTGAGCCACTCGATGAACCGCCTGGCACGTGGCCAGGGGCGTTGGTGTTGACAGGGGTACCGTAGTGAATATTGTCTCCGTTCAAGCTATAGGCCAATTCGTCGGTAATGACTTTACCGGTCATCTGGGCGCCGGCGGCCAGTAACTGTTCAACTAACGGGCTAGTGTGGGTGGGACTCGGATGCGTTGTTAACCAGGTGGGGTTGCCCGCGCCGGTTGGATGCCCTGCAATATCAAAAATATCCTTGACTGCAAAAGTGAGTCCATCTAACAAGCCCGAGCCCGTTGGGGGTAGGCTGAATTTGCCATGCGGTACGCAAGCTTGAATCGGATCGTACAAAGGAAATTTTTTGTTGTGCATTTTTAGTCTTGATTCAGTAAGTTCAGCATTGCATTCAGACCCAGCACATACGATTGGATCCCTAGCCCAGTGATCATGCCGGTGCTGACTTGCGCCAGTACCGATTGGATACCGCGCTTTTCAATATTCGTCATGTGCACTTCGATATACGGCAGATTGATTGCTTTTAAGCAATCGCGCAGCGCATAACCAGAATATAGAAAGCCGGCTGGATTCATCACTAAACCATGAACTCCCTCAGTGACTGCCTGATAAAGACGTTCAATCGCCTGGCCTTCAAGATGCGTATAAAAAATTTCTAGGCTATAGCCATGCGTTTTAGCGTGCGCCTGTAATAAGGCGTCGAGTTCGTTCGCGCTTGTGGTGCCGTAGAGCTCTGGCTGACGCTTACCCAAGTACGTCATATTTGGGCCTTGAAGCACAAGAATTTTTTTCATTTTTTTAGTATGTTGTTGTATTCAATATTTAGACCGAAGCATCAACACACGATGTGAGGGCTGCGCTTCGGTTATACAATCTCAGCATAGCCTACAACATATGAGTCGTTCAATGACAACCGCATCGAATCTTCAGTCCAGCGCTTCCTGCATTTTGTTCGTCATGAACGATATTAATCCTTCAGTCGAGCCTGAGTTTAACGAATGGTATCAAACTGAGCATGTGCGACAGCGGATGCAGATCCCCGGGTTCTTATCAGCGCGTCGTTATCGGGCCTTGGGTGATTCGCAGGCGTACATGGCAATTTATGCCTGTGAAGACGTGGCTGTTCTCGAGAAGCCCGCTTATCAGGCCATCTTGGTCGAACCCACTGTATTAACAAAAAAAATGATGCCCCATTTTCGTAACATGGTCAGATCGGCCTGTCATGAAACCTGGTCTGCAGGTACAGGCCTGGGCGGTGAGGTGGTCGTCTTGCGTTGTGCGCCTAAACCAGGACAGGCGCAGGCTGCCCGCGATTTCATTGCAAAAGGGCTTTACCCTCAGTTTGCCAAGGCGAATTGCCTCGTGCGACTGGCGCTTTGGGAAGCGTCTTCAAGTGCGGGTGCTGCGCCCAGCCCTGAAGAGGCGCGGCGCGGCGGGCCAGATCAACGCGTGCAATGGGTTTTATTTTTTGAAACCTATGATTTAAAAAATTGTGAAGCGTTGCTTGAACAGCCCGCTATTCAACAAGCCCTTGCGCAGCAGGGGATACTGATTGAAGCGCAATCAAGCTATCGCCTGATCAGTACGTTCGAAGCAGAAACGACGAAATAAACTACTCGATATTCATCGCCTGCTCACGCATTTGTTCGATCAAGAGTTTTAGATCGATCGCAGCCCGTGTCATTTCAAGACTGCCCGCTTTTGAGCCCAATGTATTGGCTTCGCGGTTCATTTCTTGAAATAAAAAATCGAGACGTTTGCCCGCGCTACCTGGCTGCGTCGCGTTTGCCTTGTTTTGTTTAGTCGAAGACGTTGCTTGATTCGACAATAAAAATTCAAGCTCCGTTAAGTGCGATTTCAGTCGAGTTAACTCTTCAGCAACGTCAATACGCAAGGCGAAGAGGCTCGCTTCACTGGCAATGCGTTCTGATAGCTCAGTGCCACTGATGTGTGTGAAACCGTTTGGAAACGCATTTTGAAGAGTGTCTTTAAGTTTCTGAGCAAGTTTGTCGCGCTGCGTGGTCAACAATAAGGGTAAATGCTGTTCAACCTCGGTGAGAATGGCGGTAACCTCAGCTGCAGTCTCGAGCATTGATTGCGCCAAACGCGCCCCCTCACGTTGACGACCTTCAATCAATTGCGCCAACGCGGGCTCTAGTGCTGTTAGGCAGGCTTGCGCCCACTCTTCGGGTTCAGTATGTGAATGTTGCCCACCCGCCAAGCCTACGATTTCATTAAATCTTGGGCTTTCTGTGTGAGGCAAGATTTTTTGAATTTGAGCAAGCTGTGTCGCAATACGTTGCATGGCCTCTTCGTTGAGGGTTTGCTCATTGCTTGCGGCGGGGCGGGTAAAACTGGCGCGCACCTCGATTTTTCCGCGGGCTAAGGTCTTGCTTAAACGATCGCGTATGGGTTGCTCGGCCATGCGCATTTCATCGGGTAAGCGAAATAGCACATCCAGGTAGCGACTATTGACGGTTTTAATTTCAATGGTCACCACGCCGCAGTCAGCGGTAATTTTTCCTTGCCCAAAGGCGGTCATGCTTGCAATCATGGTGTGCTCTCAAGTCCAATTGCCGCGCCGTCTGGATTGCGCGGATCGGAAGCGCCTAAAAAATAATGATCTTGACGCTGTACCGTTTGTACGCGTCCCATTGCCGGCATGATGCGGATTTCATGCCCCATTTTTTTTAATACTGCGATCGTATCCGGACTTACTATGGTTTCAAGTCGCAAATAGTCAGGCATCCATTGATGATGCATCCGCGGCATTGAAATCGCTTGCGCAATATTTAATTTAAAGTCGATCACATTAATCAGATTTTGCAGCACGGTGGTGATAATGCGCGCGCCACCAGGCGAACCTGTTGCCAACACGGGAACTTGTTTTTCTAACACGATTACTGGCGTCATCGAGCTCAGTGGGCGTTTGCCGGGCGCGATCGCGTTGGCCTCTCCGCCGGTGAGGCCAAAGGCATTGGCCACACCAGGCTTAACTGAGAAGTCGTCCATTTCGTTATTTAACAGCACACCCGTACCACGGGCCACGATGCCAGAACCAAAGTTGAGATTTAAGGTGTAGGTACAGCTGACGACATTACCTGCCGAGTCCATCACTGAAAAATGCGTCGTTTGGTCACTTTCGTGGCGCTGGGGCTGGTCTGCCTGAACCATGACGCTTGGCGTGGCACGATCGAATTTGATTTTCGCCGAGAGCTGCTCGGCATATTTTTTTGAAATAAGTCCCTGTTGAGGTACGCGTACAAAGTCGGGATCTCCGAGATGTTCAGCGCGATCGGCATAGGCCAAGCGTGCACTTTCTGCAATTAAATGCATGACCTGAGCGCTGCCTGCACCGTACTGCGCAAGGGGATAGCGCTCGAGCAGATTGAGCATCTGAATTAAATGCACACCGCCTGAACTCGGGGGAGGCATCGAATAAATGTCAAACCCGCGATAGGTGCCGTGCACGGCTTCACGCTTGATCACGCGATAGTCTTGCAGATCTTTTAACGTGAGGGGCTGGCCGTCTAGGTTGAGCTCGGCTACGATTTTTTCTGCTATCGGCCCGGCATAAAAGCCGGCTGCGCCCCGTTGTGCAATTTGAGTAAGCGTATTCGCAAGATCTTTTTGAGTAAGTCGTTCGCCTGCAGCGAAAGTCTTTAACGCTTCAAGAGGGCATTGCGCAAGTGCGCAGGTTTGTGTGGCATCTTTATGTTTGAAAAAAATCTCTCGCGTACCAGGCCAGTGACCTAAATGGCTACGGTGCAGTCGAAACTGTTCGGCCAACCCTTCGCTGACGATAAAACCGTTTTCGGCCAATGCAATTGCAGGGGCAATAATGTCGGCCAGTGCAAGGATGCCATATTCTTTATGGGCATTGACCAAGCCTGCCACTGAACCTGGCACACCCACGGCGTGTGGACTGTGAATTGATTTTCCGGTGATGACCTTATCGTTTTGATCAAGATACATATCACGCGTGGCCGAGGCCGGTGCCGTCTCTCGAAAATCCAGTGCGATGGGCTTGCCATGTTTAGCTGTATGCACCAGCATAAAGCCGCCACCGCCTAAATTACCTGCGTTTGGAAGGACAACGGCAAGTGCAAAGCCCACGCCGACCGCGGCATCAATCGCATTGCCACCTTTTGCAAGAATCTCAACGCCGACCTGTGAGGCAAGCCGTTGTTCGCTCGCAACCATTCCTTTTTTGCCCAAAACCGGATGAAAGACAGACAAAGAACTGTCGTAGTTTGTAATCGCCGTATTTGATACGAGGGCGGGAAGGGTGCTTGCATGAATTTGCGCCAAAACCGAGCCTGCACAGAGCGCGTATAAGGCCAAACAGCACACGGCTTGCAGGCCGCTGCGTATACTGTAGGCCCAAGGCAACTGCTGCAGGCGGTGTTGCATCATGCATTACCCTTCAAATCAGTCAATGTGAGAACTTAACGTGTCAAATACTAGCATTAGCCAGCCACGCCCTTCAGGCCGTCTTTATGATCAGATGCGTACGGTCAACATTCAAAGACAATTCACCCGGTATGCCGAAGGTTCGGTATTGATTTCGATGGGCCATACGCAAGTCTTGTGCACGGCGAGTGTGCTTGAAAAAGTACCACCTTTTCTAAAAGGCCAGGGCCAAGGTTGGGTCACCGCCGAATATGGCATGTTGCCGCGCTCAACCCACACCCGTTCGGATCGTGAGGCCGCAAAGGGTAAGCAATCTGGGCGCACCCAAGAGATTCAGCGCTTGATTGGCCGTAGTCTGCGTGCAGTCATGGATATGACGGCCTTAGGTGAACGTACGATTCAAATCGATTGTGATGTGTTGCAAGCAGACGGTGGCACCCGTTGCGCCAGTATTACCGGGGCCTGGATTGCCGTGGCCGATGCTGTCGAGGGGCTCTTGCAAAAGGGTCAGTTGGTCACCAATCCGCTAAAAGACTCCGTCGCGGCCGTGTCGGTTGGGATGGTCGAGGGTCGTGCAGTGTTAGATCTGGATTATCCAGAAGACTCTGGCTGCGATGCGGATATGAATGTCGTGATGACGGGCGCAGGTCGGTACGTTGAAGTGCAGGGCACTGCTGAAGGGCACACCTTTGACCGAGCCGAGCTCAACACGCTACTGCAGCTCGCCGAAAAAGGCATCGGCGAGCTCGCACGCTATCAGGCGAGCGCAAGGCTCGCTTAGTGCGTTAGATGGTGCGACCACCGTCTACCGGCAATTCAACACCCGTTAAAAATGAGGCCTCTTCAGACGCCAGAAATACTGCAGCGTTTGCAATATCGCGGGGCAAACTCATGCGCCCCATCGGAATCGTTGCAATAAAACGTGCACGATTTTCTGGGGTATCAGGCACGCCCATAAAGTCGCCTAGCATCGCGGTGTCACCGATCACCGGGCAAATCACATTGACGCGAATATTGTCGCTGGCTAACTCAACCGCTAAGGATTTGGTGAGTAAATTGGCGGCACCTTTAGAAGCGTTGTACCAAGTCAGGCCGGGGCGAGGGCGTATCCCCGCTGTCGAGCCCGTATTGATAATGCAGCCTGATTTCTTTAAGCGCATCATGGGCACGACGGCATTAATCATGTGATAAATCGCTTTCACGTTGACGTCGAAGCAGCGATCAAAGGCCGCTTCATCAACATTTAGAAAAGGCTGGTTTTTATGTGTATAGCCTGCGTTATTCACCACAATATCAATCGTGCCAAATTTTTCAACTGCGAGGGCTACTGCGCGGTCGATATCTGCGCGTTTGCTCACATCACATCGAATCGAAACCGCCGCTGCACCAATTTCTGCAGCGATTTTTTGGCCACCCGCCTCGTTTAAATCGGCAATCACAACGTTCGCACCCTCGCGGGCATAGCATCTTGCAATTTCAGCACCAAACCCGCTTGCTCCACCGGTGACGATGGCGACTTTATTTTTTAAGCGCATGTTCTTATATTTCCTTTTATATGTTTAAACCCGTGATCACTCAGGGCTTGCTCAAGATTGCGCCCAAGACGCTCTGGTTTCGAATACCCCAAACGGTTTGGATGAGCGCCTTGACCTGGGCCTCTGTTGCAGCACCCTCATACATACCGAGACGCATCGCCTTGTACTCGATCTCGTCGCGCGATAACGAATTACCCGGATCACCCTTGGGCTCATCGACACGGCCCGTCAGTGAGCGACCGTCTGTCGTTTTAACGGTCACCTTGCCAATCCAGCGTTGTGGATACGCCTGATCAACTTCTTCGTCTAGTTCCATGGTCACGCGATCACGAAAGTTCGCCACTTCTCCATCCTTCAACGCACGATCAAAGCCCGCGAGATCGGCCGAGTTGCGCAGGGCAATTAATGCCAACACGGTTCCCATTGAAAACTTAGACTGATGCACAGTTTGTGGATCAGTGACGGGGCCCAGAACGTCAATGGCACCTTGGTGAACGTGCGTGATCACTGATGCAATGTCTTGCGCCTTTAAGCCATGATGCTTCATGGCTTGCTGCAAGGCGTCGGCAGCAGGGTGCGTGTGTCGGCAAGAAGCATGAAACTTGAAGGAGGTTTCTGGTAAGGCCCAACGTGTGCCTAAGCGATCAACAAGTTTTGCTGGGTCAGCATCCGTAGACATACCCGCTGCCATGCCTTGCACGCCCTCAAGAATGCGACGCGCACCGGTAAATCCATCCAGTGCCAGGTAGGCTGAAGCTAAGCCATTAGAGGCCGCATGGGCCGTATGCAATTGCTTTGAATCCGCCGCATCGCGCAGAAACTCCCAGAGGCCGGCCGCTTGCGTACCCGCCGAGCCAATGGCGTGCAGCATTTGCTCTGGGTTCAGCTTAAGAAGACGGCCGACCGTCACGGCTGCCGCAACCGTGCCGGCTGTGCCCGTTGTGTGAAAAATTTTGTAATGTGAGCGACCTAAAAACTCTCCGACACGGATGCCGACTTCGTAACCAACCACCGAGGCCGTAATAAAGTCTTTACCTGAAGCGCCAATGGCTTGTGCGACCGCAAGTGCCGGCGGGAAAACTACCGCAGCGGGATGAAACACCGAGCCGTTATGGACATCATCTTGTTCGACGACGTGCGCGGCGGCTGCGTTTACCATGGCGGCAAACACGGGAGAGGTGCCGCGACGATTCACGAAGTCTTCTGACTTACCATCGCTGGGCCCCATGCGCTCGACGTACTTACCCATTGCTTTGACGGCACGCGCACTCGAACCGGCCAAGATCGAGGCCATCGTATCCAAAAAGAGATCTTCACAGCGCAAACTGACCGACTCTGGGATGTCGCTGTACTGCAGTGTTGAGGCAAACGCGGCGAGATCGGCACTTGGATGCAAAATGATGGGGGCAGCAGAGGAGCGAACGGCAGTCATATCTATCACCTATTAGAACGAACGAGGAAGGCCGAGCACATGTTCGGCAACATACGACAAAATCAAATTGGTCGAAATGGGTGCGACTTGATACAGGCGGGTTTCACGAAATTTACGTTCAACGTCGTATTCACAGGCGAAACCATAACCGCCATGAAACTGCAGGCAGGCGTTGGCAGCTTCCCACGAGGCGTCTGCAGCCAAAAGCTTAGCCATATTGGCCTGCGTGCCACAAGGCTGGTTGCTATCAAATAACCGACACGCTTCATAGCGCATCAGGCTGGCAGCTTCAACGTTGATAAATGAGCGCGCAATCGGAAACTGCACACCTTGGTTTTGTCCAATCGGACGCCCAAAAACAATGCGATCTTTGACGTACTTGGAAATGCGATCGACAAACCAGTACCCATCGCCAATACACTCAGCTGCGATCAGTGCACGTTCGGCATTTAAACCATCCAGAATATATCTAAATCCTTTACCTTCTTCACCGATCAGGTTCTCGGCCGGTATCTCAAGGTTGTCAAAGAACAATTCATTGGTTTCGTGGTTCACCATGTTCAAAATCGGCCGAACTGTCAACCCATGGCCAATCGCATCATGTAAGTTGACGATGAAAATTGACATCCCTTCAGATTTTTTGGTGACCTGTTCAATCGGCGTGGTGCGCGCCAACAAAATCATCAGGTCTGAATGCTGGACACGCGAAATCCAGACTTTCTGACCATTGATCACATAGCGATCACCT
>CAIYCP010000249.1 GCA_903924715.1 uncultured beta proteobacterium | reverse complement strand
GGTTTAACGGCGCTAGTTGAGTGGTTGCGTTTTATTTGGACTCGTTCAGTTCTTTAGAGAAATCTCGAACGATTTTAAAGAAAGTATTGACCATGCCTTCGACGGCATCGCGTCCGATTCCACCGTAAGCGCTGATATCCATTTCGATGACGGCTTCGTGTTTTTCATTGACATAGGCGCGCGCCCAGCGATTGCGATGATTCCAGTCGTTTGCGACCTTCAGGGCAATCGGTTTGTTGGGTGAATAGGTTGCGCGCAACAATACATCTTCGCAGGTTGGGTCAGTGCCGCAGCCTACAAAAAGCATGTCGATCTTTGCGGCTCCCGAGTCCCCCGGAGACACTTTAAGCAAAGGATCACCTTGCTCGTCTTTCACTTCTTCGAAGGTGAAGTCAGCGGCGGTCAAAATACTTGCTAAGACTGAAGGGTCTAGATGGCGGCTCGTGGCTGCTTCGTCGGGGCTGTCTGATGTTGATACCGGGTCAGCGGCGAGCCAGACTAAAGGCACCACCGAGGAGGCGAAGGTCAACAGAGATTCTGCTGAAATGGCTTGCCCATTGACCTTGAAGGCATTGTCTTTAAAAGTCAGCTGTGCAACGAGTCGGTCGCCCTTTAGCGTCCCAAGCTTTAATTTGTTTGCAACCTCAAGTACGTGTCCGATTTCTTTATCTGCAGTGGTTCGGGCCTGAGATGCGCTCACCCCCGAGGCCTCAAGCCCCGCAGAGAGTAACCCGACTGCCATTGCACGAGAGAGTGCAATCGTGGCGTCAAGTGACTGAATGGGCGTGCTATTTAAACCCATACCGCCGCTACGCAAATCGACGGGTGCGAGTACGGTGCTCAGTGAGATTGAGCTTTGACCATCGCCGGTTTGCCAGGTGATTGGATCTAACCGGATCGCGGGACTATTTTTGACGAGTGTTTGGACGTAACCCCAAAACTGCTTGAGATCTGCGGAGGTCATCAGATCAGCGTCAGGCTCGTTGT
The DNA here is from genome assembly GCA_903924715.1 of uncultured beta proteobacterium. GTDB lineage: Bacteria > Pseudomonadota > Gammaproteobacteria > Burkholderiales > Burkholderiaceae_B > Zwartia. Next base: position 2,716 of record CAIYCP010000249.1, on the reverse strand, counting down.
TTAATGAGCGAGAGATAATATCGCTGTACAGATCTGCAAGCGATTTGACGGTGTCGCTATTCAGCTTGTCATATGAGGCAGTCAGGCTAAGCGTGCCCCAGTCTTTTTTATCGATTGTGACGCGCTCGATTTCGTAATGCGACTGCCCACTTAATAAATTGTCTTTCTCACTCAAAATCAATTTGGTATTGATTTTTTTTGCGCCAATCGTTGGAAAATTTAGTGAGGTCAGGGTGAGTTCGCCAATATCTGCGCCACTCGCGCCAATGTTCAGACCGGATTGCCCTGGGTGTGTATCGGTATGTAGACGGCTTGACTTGACGTCCAGGGTGACTTTGCCGTCAGTGATGTTGAGGGCTTCGATCTTGAGCTCGCCCTTGGTGTAACTGAGGGCGGGACCAAGCTCCGCGACTAACGTGGCGCCGGCAAACCTTGAACGCACGGTATCCTGCGTGTGATCGACTGGGCGAATCACCCAGTTAATTTTTGCGACACCCTTGGCGTTGAGTTGAGTATGACCATCAATGAGAGATTTGCCGCCGCTGGCTTTGAATAACGCCTCAGTAAAGGCGGTGGGCTCAAGCCTGGTGTGAATCGACGCAGACAACCAGTCAAACTGACCGCTTGCGATTTTGGTCAAAGGCAAGGCGTCATGCGTAATGTGGTTGACGACTAAAACATCAGGCTTGAGTGTCGAGGTTTTGGTTGCTGGAAAGCTCAGGAGGTATGAGGCCTGACTCGAGAAGACCCCACTCTGATAGTCACGAAGCGTGACCTGGGCCTGACTCGACCAGTTTTTGGCGAGGTAGCTGTTGACCGCTTCGAGGACGTCTTTGGATTCTTCCCGCACGCGTTCGCCGATATACCAGCTCGTGCCCGCATACATTGCAGACAGCAGAGCCGCAGCGCCGATCACCCCGAGTAGTTTTTTATTCATCAGTTAGCCTTTAAGGCGATGGTACTCGACTAGATCATAGGCGAGCCCGTTTTCGGCGGGTTGAGGCTGGCGAGAGGTTTCGCGCCATACGGCTTGGTCAAGTGGCGCAAACACGGCGTCACCCTCAATGTCAGCTTGGATTTCGGTGGCGATGACGCGCTGGGCCAGTGGTAAGGCTTGTTGGTAGATTTGGCCTCCGCCGATCACAAATACTTGCTCAGCGTCTTTGATACTGTTCAGGGCCTGGGCCAGACTGGTGAAGCATTCAGCACCGGTGAACGCTTTGCTGGGATCGCGAGTGATCACAATATTGCGCCGACCTGGCAGCGGTCTGCCAAGCGAATCCCAAGTTTTGCGCCCCATCACGATCGGGCACCCTAGCGTTGTGCGCTTGAAGTGAGCCAAGTCGCCGGGTAGCTTCCAGGGTAGGGTGTTATCCCGACCAATGGTGCGGTTACGGGCGTAAGCAACAATTAAATTGAGCTGCATCAGCCGGGTCTCTTAAACTGAATCAAACGGCAACGGGTGCCTTGATATGTGGGTGATGTTCGTAATTTTCAATCGCAAAATCTTCGTAGCGATAATCGAACAATGAGTCAGGCTTACGCTGAAGCACAAGCTTTGGATAGGGGTTGGGCGTGCGCGATAGCTGTAACTCAACTTGTTCAAAGTGATTGCTGTAGATGTGGCAATCGCCACCTGTCCAGACAAAGTCACCGACCTCAAGGTTGCACTGCTGTGCCACCATATGCGTGAGCAGGGCGTAACTCGCAATGTTGAAGGGCACGCCTAAAAAGATATCCGCGCTACGTTGATACAGCTGGCAAGAGAGCTTGCCGTCGGCGACATAAAACTGAAAAAAAGCATGGCAGGGTGGTAACGCCATATTTTTAATCTCGCCAACGTTCCAGGCCGACACGATTAGACGACGCGAATCTGGGGTTTTACGAATTTGCTCAAGCACCTGACTAATTTGATCAATGTGTCCGCCATCGGGCGTTGGCCACGAACGCCATTGCACGCCGTATACGGGGCCTAAGTCACCGTCGGGGCTCGCCCATTCATTCCAGATACTGCAGCCATTTTCTTGCAACCATTTCACATTCGAGTCGCCGCGCAAAAACCACAGTAGTTCAACAAAGATACTGCGGGTATGCAGTTTTTTAGTCGTGACCAGTGGAAACCCCTGCGACAGATCAAAGCGCATCTGATAGCCAAAAACCGAGCGTGTGCCGGTGCCTGTGCGGTCTGTTTTATTGACACCCGTCGTGTAGACGTGGCGCATGAAGGTTTCGTATTGGTTCATATGAATGAATCCTGTGCTTAGGATTTCTCGACGACGACGCTAGCGCTGTCAACAATCTCGGCCGACCAAGTTATCGCCGCAGTATGCGCCAACATGGCCGAGGCCGAGCAGTATTTTTCGTGCGACAAGGCGATGGCACGCTCAACGGCGGCGCGCGGGAGGTTGTGGCCGGTGACCGTGAACACAAAGTGAATTTTGGTGAAGACCTTTGGATCAACCTCTGCGCGTTCTGCAACTAACTTGACCGAACACCCGACGATGGCATGACGGCCACGCTTAAGAATTAAGACTACGTCATAGGCTGTGCAGCCACCCGTGCCGACTAGCAAAAGCTCCATTGGTCGGGGGGCAAGATTATGGCCGCCGCCGTCGGGTGCGCCATCCATGGCTGCGATATGCCCGGTACCTGTCTGAGCGACAAAGAGCATGCCATCTGGTCCGCCCCAATCGATTTTGACTTCCATATTGATTCC
>CAIYCP010000248.1 GCA_903924715.1 uncultured beta proteobacterium | reverse complement strand
GCGCCAGCAGGAACACCGAAGAATATCATTGCGAAAATTTCGGATACCGTTGCAGATGCCGCAAAGCATTCACAAAAAATGATGGTGCTGCTTGATATGATCGGGTCAGACGATCAAGTTCTAGTAGGCGAACCATTAACAAAAATGATTAGTGAAGTTTGGCCTGTTTACCGCCAATTGACGACCGAGCTGAAGTTAACGCCAGAATAGCGCGTTACAGTTCAACGTATATGGGGATCGCAGTCAGCATTCCCGAAACGCTGTACGCAAAGTTGACGCGTACAGTTGCGAATCACCACATTACGTGGCTCGGCGTTCGTATCAACGAGCTCTAACGATTGGTATGTACGGTATTCGACTCTGAACTCAGGCTCGCAATTGGTTTTTACGCGATTGTCTTCTGTACGACTCTCGCACTTTGAACCACCCGTTGGAATTCTCACCGCAGTGGTGCGCGGCACATACACTTGTATCGTGTTGGGTGGAAACTGCCTGTAAGCCTGGGGCGCGCACTCATCTTGTGCTTGGTAGTACTCTTTTGTCGCGCAGCCAGAAACAAGTAGCGCGGTAAGAAGCAAGAAAAAAAATTTCACTACATCACTCATATTTTATTTACTGCGTTAAGTAATGATCAACGCGCAGTCGTCGCACCACGTGCACGCGGTCGCGTGGGTGTAAAGGCCGTGTTTTCAGCGGCTGCATTCACAATAATCGCAGCATCCTCTTCTAAAAGCAGTCTATCCGAAACCAGTGCTCGCGCACTGAGACGAATTTTAGTGAGATATTCGTTGATCCCACCTGGATAGCGAGCATCTAGTGCCGTGCGCTCGTCACCGGCTTTACGTTCGGCCGTGGTCTTAGCAAACGGTCGATAGGTACCACTCTGGCGACATGCCATCACGGTAAGTGGTGCATTCATATAGCCGTGACTCGCGATCGGCGCGGCGATATCGGGCAGTACCACCCCACTCATTGCATTGCCATCCGCATCACGTTTTGGAACCATCACAACCGCGTTGGCCAGAAAACGTGGCGCCTGAAACACCTCGGGGTCAGCAGAACGCGCCTCAAGTTCAAAGAGTCGGCTTGGCGCAGGCGTCTTGCCGCGCACCCACTCATCCAGCATCACGAGCTGCGCGCGCACCGCGGGGGCCCAGTCAATTTGGCCTGGCGCTTCTGTACACTCTGGATTCTTGTCTCGACCATTGATGTGCGGAGAGCCGGAGATGTCAAACATGCGGACGTTCTCAGGCATGGGCAAATCTACCGTGCCCTGCGATCCAGTGCGTGTGAGCGCCGCACGCCCACCAAGATAATCGTTGTACGCGTGACTCACCAACACACGCGGAAGCTTGCTGTACTTTGCACTTGCAACTTTCATCACATCACCATACGTGAAGGGTTCTTCGTGTACCCCGCGCAGCTCGGCTTCAAGGTGGCCAGGCGTCTGCCATGCGACCGAGCCCGGACCGGGTCCGGCGTCAAGAAGCGGAAGCTGACCAGCACCCGCCTGCGTGATGTGCAAACCGTCAAAGACTAAGCGACCATCAACCTGATTAAAGCCATTGAGCAGAAAGCTCTTCAAAAAGCGGCCAGTCTGCGAATAGCCGACTGCAAACGTATGTTGAATCTTACCTGCAAGCGGGTTACCTTCACGCGCATCCCTCAGAAAAAGCGTCACGTCACGCACAGCGGCAAAGCCTACACCCTCTGCATAGAGCTTGCCACCTTTACTGTCATCAAACAGCGGAAAGGCAGGCCCCTCACCCTGCTCCCACTGCACGACCGCAACAGACCACCCACGGTTCTGCAAAAAGCCCATCCCTTGATCAAGCGAGCCCATGGCCAGTGGCCGTGCACGCGGACTGTTGTAGAGCCCGTGACTAATCGGTCGCCCACGATTTGGCACATCAACGAGCAGGCTGCCGTTACCCGAGTGCGACGACTCTGGAATGATCAACGTGACAGG
>CAIYCP010000247.1 GCA_903924715.1 uncultured beta proteobacterium | reverse complement strand
TCGCCCGTTGCGACCGTATGGGTCGCATCAGGCCCAAAGCCAAGATTGGTCACAAGATTGGCATTAGGGGTAGCGGTTAAACCACCGTAATACCAGGCGCAAGCAGTCCATTGATAATCCCAGGTGTCAATTTCGCCGTTTTTAACGCGATCCAAAAATCCGGACCACACCTTGCGCTCGATTGAATCAAGCGTTTTGTTGTGCCAATCAGCCGCGCTCTTCCATTCGGGCCAAAAGGGCATATCAACCCGATAATGTTGCCACGCCCGACGCCAAGTGGCCCAACCCCAGCAGTGGTTGTATTTTGAAAAATAATACGCAGCGTCGCCACGCTTTTGCCCGCGTTGAAAATTGTTGCCCGTCACTACCCAAACTCGTTCGTCATGCTCATAGCGATCAAGCAAGGTGTCACAAAAAACAAAGAAATCATCATTGGGTAAGCAATCATCTTCAATAATGATTGCGCGTTCGACCTGCTCAAACACCCAGTCCAAGCCAGAGCTCACGCGCTTTTTACACCCCATGTTCTGCTCGGCGTAGTTTTTTAATACTCGACACGGCCAATCGATTTGTTCAACAATTTCACGCGTTTCGTGGCAGCGTTCTGCGTCAGTCGGGTGGCCTTCGCGCGGGCCATCGGCGATGATTAACAGAGTTTCAGGTCGCTGCGCACGAATCGCTGCAAACGTCTCTCGTGTATGGCGAGGACGATTGAAAATAATGTAGGCAACGGGGGTCTTTAGCTGCGATTGTGCTGTCATAGGCTCATTAAATCACGCCCTGCAGCTTAATTCTTGGTGCAGGGCTCAAGCGCGACTGTTTTTAACTGACTCAATAGCGTTTGCTGGCGGGGCTCTGGCACATTTCTAAAAGCAAAATAGCCCTTTAACCGTGTATCTACTGGCAAGCACGGGTCTGGGTAGGCATAGCCCGCTGGCGTACTGCCCGAATACCCATTGAGGGTACGCAGACGATGATCTTGCGCATAGATCATGGCGTCAAGCTCGGTAATGTAAAAAGGTTCTGACTTGCGTTGGGTGACATACAAAATGGCATCGCTAGGTAAAGCGGTCTTGATAAACGAATTCATACCGGCTTGTCGGTCTAGCCAGGTTTGAACCGCCGCATGGTGGGGTTGATACCAAACGGTCTCAGCCGTAAGCGCGCACAGTGCAAACAAGATCACCACAAGCTTCACGACCCTACCGCGCAATGACTGCAGCAAGTACTCAAACCCAAGGGCTACTAATACGGCGAAAGGTAGCAACAGCACCAAGATAATTCGCGAAACAGCCCGAATCGCATCAATCCCTGGTAACTTAAGCACCCACAGATAAAAAGAGAAATTACCCACCAGCAAGGTAAGTGTGATCAGCAGTGCTAGCGTCAGCCCAGCCACACCCGCACATACCCGCAGTGGCCCTGCAAACCGATGAGCGCAACACGCTGCGATCAACCCAGCCCCAGCAAACAACGCCACGCCAACCCCAATGAACAGCTGGTGCTCTGACCGCGCGACAATCCCCGTGACATGGCTGCCTAGCCATCGCGTCAAATACGAGTTATCTGCCAGTAGATAGCTTGCGGGCCTAGGTATCAATGAACGCAGGTCGTCTAATGAGCGCACCAAACCATAGTCACTGGCGATTTGCTGATATTGACGCAACAGCAGCGCTACAGCAATTGCAACACTGAGGGCCAAGCCAACCCAAAGCCAAGCGGCAGGTCGCCGTTTCGCGCTGCCCCATTCACCGGCAACGCCGTTTGGCAAACCAGCTACTGCATGCACCACCGCGTGGGCCAACAAACCCGC
>CAIYCP010000246.1 GCA_903924715.1 uncultured beta proteobacterium | reverse complement strand
CCAGCGAGGCGACCGGTTTGCAAGGCTTCAATCATAGCGAGCTCGTCGATGACCGTGCCACGCGAAATATTGACAATGTGCGCACCATGTTTCATGCGGGCAAGCGCATCTTTGCTGACTAAGTTTGTTGTTTGTTTAGTAAGTGGGCAGGCTAAAACCAGCCAATCGGTTTCTGGCAAAATTTTGTTGAAGTCATCAAAGCCCACCACGCGCGTGTCTTGAATAAGCGAAGTTGCCGATTGGCGCACTACGATCGTTTTTAAACCGATGGCAGTCAGCCAGGCGCCAAGCCTTTGTCCAATTGGGCCCCAGCCTACGATCGTTGCAACCTGGCCTTCTAAGTCAGGGGGTAAACCTACTTTCATAAAGGGCGCCCAGACATGTGCGCGCTGCGCGGCCGCCAATTGCGGAAAACGACGGGCCAGTGAAAGCAAGCCCGTTAAGGCTGTTTGAGCTACGAGGCTGGCACTCGCCCCAGACGACGAAGTGACCGTGACGCCGCGTGCCATTAAATCTAAAAATATCTGACGATCAACACCGGCCGAATGAATATGAACCCATTGCAGCGTTTTGGATTTGAGCAAGGCGTCATACACGTATTGTGTACTCGCCTCTATCTTGTGTTTTGTGGACCCCGCAGTGATGTCGCGCGAGACAAAACAGAAGTCAATATCGTGCGTGCCTGCATGGATGTCTGCAGCACTAACCAGTTGATAGCCCTGCGCACCAAGAATGTCACCCATCTGTGGGGCAAGCTCTTGTGCAGTTTTGTCCGACAAGAGAATGCGGGGGGGATGGCTTAACTCTATTTTTGACATGCTGAGTTCCTTAACGCGCGCTTGCACCTGAATCAATCACAACTTTTTTCCACTTGAGATGCTCTTCGCGAATAAAGTTTTGAAAATAAGCAGGGGTGTCTCCGACCGGGTCTGCACCCTCTTGAATAAAGCGCTGCTCAAGGGGGATCATGGCAAGATTCACTTCTTTGTTCAGCTTGTCGATAATGACTTGAGGTGTGCCTTTGGGCGCTAGCATCCCAAACCAGGAGCCTGCCGAAAAGCCTGGAAACCCATTTTCAGCAACGGTCGGTACCCCAGGTAATGAACGCGAGGGTTTTGGGCTGCTGACGGCAATTGCGCGCAGCTTGCCACCTTTAATTTGTCCGATGACCGAAGGGATGGTCGCGAACATAAAGTCAATGCGACCCGCGATTAAATCGTTGAGAGCCTCAGCGCCTTTATATGGAATGTGTTGTGCTTCGACGCCGATTGCGTCCATCAACATAAAACTCGACAGGTGCGAAGAGGTCCCGTTGCCTGTGGAGGAGTAGTTTAAGGTCCCCTTGCTTTTGGCTTTTGCGTACGCTAAAAATTCAGCAAACGTAGTGACGGGCAAATTGGGGCTGACGACTAAAACATTTGGTACGTCGGCAATTAAAATGACAGGCACCAGATCAACCAGCGGGTTGTAGCGCAGGTCTTTATATAGCGTTGGGTTAATCGCAATCGGGCCGACGGAGGCACTGGGTAAGGTGTAGCCGTCGGCCGGTGCGCGCGCGGCAATCT
>CAIYCP010000245.1 GCA_903924715.1 uncultured beta proteobacterium | reverse complement strand
TTAACGGTACTCACAGTCGGTTTCATCTACGAGTGGAAAAAGGGCGCGCTTGACTGGGAGTAATCTCTCACGATTCATGCGGCAAAGAGACACATGGCAATTGACGGCATTCTGAAACAAGGTTTTGTCACCACCAGCGCTGATAAATTTATCAACTGGGCAAAAACAGGTTCGATGTGGCCGATGACGTTTGGCTTGGCCTGTTGTGCAGTCGAGATGATGCATGCGGGCGCGGCGCGTTATGACTTGGATCAGTTCGGTATTATTTTTCGGCCCAGCCCGCGTCAGTCTGACCTGATGATTGTGGCAGGTACGTTGTGCAACAAGATGGCGCCGGCCTTACGCAAGGTGTATGACCAGATGCCAGAGCCTCGTTGGGTTGTTTCAATGGGCTCGTGTGCCAATGGTGGTGGCTATTATCACTATTCATATTCAGTGGTGCGTGGCTGTGATCGCATTGTGCCGGTTGATGTCTATGTGCCGGGCTGTCCGCCCACAGCAGAGGCCTTGGTCTACGGCCTATTGCAAATGCAAAACAAGATTCGTCAAACTAATACCATCGCTCGTTAAATCAAGTCGATGCGCAACCTTGTAAAGTTCGCGCATCGGTTTAATCAGGCTTAGAAGATATGTCCAGGCTAGAAAACCTGCAGCAACAACTGGTAGCACTGCTCGGCGAGCAAGCTCAGCTCACTTTATCGACCGACGAAATCACACTTGAAATTGCAGCTGAACAGTGGGAAACCACCTGTTTACGCTTGCGCGATGATGCATCATTGCGCTTTGAGATGTGTATGGATTTGTGTGGCGTTGATTACCTCACCTATGGTGCTGGTCGCGTAGGCGAAACACCCCAAACTGCGCTTGTGCCAGCGGGTCGCTTCGCTGTTGTGGCGCACCTGATGTCACTTACGCATAACTGGCGTTTGCGCATACGAACGTTTGCAGTCAATGGTGAATTTCCGCTTTTAGATTCTTTGGTTAACGTGTGGCCCAGTGTGAACTGGTTTGAGCGCGAAGCGTTCGATCTGTTTGGTATTGTGTTTGAGGGCCATCCAGATTTACGTCGCATCTTGACCGACTATGGTTTTATTGGGCATCCGTTCCGTAAAGATTTTCCGGTGTATGGCAACGTTGAAATGCGCTACGACCCCGAGCAGGGTCGTGTCGTGTATCAGCCCGTTACGATTGAACCGCGCGAGATTATTCCGCGTGTGATTCGCGAAGACGGTTACGGAATAGGGCGCTAGTCATGGCTGAAATTAAAAACTACACGCTAAATTTTGGCCCCCAGCATCCTGCTGCACACGGTGTGTTGCGTTTGGTGCTTGAGCTCGATGGCGAGGTGATCCAACGCGCCGATCCGCACATTGGTCTGTTGCATCGTGCCACTGAAAAACTCGCTGAGCACCGTACATTCTTACAAGCATTGCCGTACATGGATCGTCTCGACTACGTGTCGATGATGTGTAACGAGCATGCCTATGTATTGGCCATCGAAAAGCTGATGGGCGTTACGCCACCCCTGCGTGCACAATACATTCGTGTGATGTTTGATGAAATCACGCGCTTGTTAAATCATTTGATGTCGCTGGGTTCGCACGCACTTGATGTGGGTGCTATGGCGGTCTTTTTGTACGCATTTCGCGAGCGCGAAGATTTGATGGACTGCTACGAGGCGGTTTCTGGCGCGCGTTTGCATGCGGCTTATTATCGGCCGGGTGGTGTGTACCGTGATTTGCCCGATGCAATGCCCCAGTATGGCAAAACCAGTCAGTACCGTACCGCTAAAGATTTCAAGATCATGAACGATGCGCGTTCAGGTTCTTTACTTGATTTTATTGAAGACTTTACCAATCGGTTTCCGGCCTGCGTCGATGAGTACGAAACCTTGCTCACAGATAACCGTATTTGGAAGCAACGCCTGGTTGGCATCGGTGTGGTCGATCCTGAGCGTGCCAAGGCCCTGGGTTTTAGTGGCCCGATGTTGCGCGGTTCTGGCGTGGCCTGGGATTTGCGCAAAATGCAGCCCTACGAAGTTTACGATCGCATGCAGTTTGATGTGCCAGTGGGCGTCAATGGCGATTCGTATGATCGGTATTTGGTGCGCGTGGCCGAGATGCGCGAAAGTAATCGCATTATTCAGCAGTGCATCCAGTGGTTGCGTAGCAATCCCGGCCCGGTGATGCTAGACAATCACAAGGTATCGCCACCACAGCGTACTGGCATGAAGTCAAATATGGAAGAGCTCATCCATCACTTCAAGCTCTTTACTGAAGGCTTTAGCGTGCCCGCTGGTGAGGCCTATGCTTCGATTGAGCATCCTAAGGGTGAGTTTGGTATTTACATGGTGTCTGATGGCGCCAACAAGCCCTATCGTTTAAAAATTCGTGCGCCTGGCTTTGTGCATTTGCAGGCACTCGACGAAATGTCGCGTGGTCACATGATTGCTGATGCTGTGACCATCATTGGTACGCAAGATATTGTTTTTGGCGAGATCGACCGCTAATTGTTGCCTCATCGCTCATACCGGATTTAAAACATGTTGCTCTCTGAACAGGCTTACAAAAGAATTGACCGCGAGATCGCCAAGTACCCGGCTGATCAAAAGCAGTCTGCCATCATGGCGTCATTGGCCATTGCACAAGACGAGCAAGGCTGGGTGTCGCCTGAAGTCATTCAAGATGTGGCCGACTACCTTGGTCAGCCCGCCATCGCGGTGCAAGAAAACGCGACTTTTTACAATATGTTTGACGTGCGCCCCGTGGGCAAGTTCAAACTTTCGGTTTGTACCAACTTACCTTGTGCCTTGCGTGACGGCGAAAAAACTGCCGCCTACCTCAAGACAAAACTAGGGATTGGTTTTCGTGAAACGACCGCTGATGGCCTGTTTACGATTGTTGAAGGCGAGTGCATGGGCGCCTGTGGTGATTCACCGGTGCTGATCGTGAACAACAAACATATGTGCGTGCGGATGGCACCTGAAAAAATTGATGCGATGCTCAGTGAATTAGCTGATGCTGCGCGTGGAGAAGCTGAATGAGCGCAGTGATGTCTGAAAGCAGTCATGCTATCTTGCAAAAGTACTCACAAGGTTTGGTCGCAGCGCCTAACAATGATCTGCCTGGTTCGATGGGCCTGCATGGCCGTCACCTTGGCCCGCAGATCATGGCTGATCTGGATGGTAACAACTGGCGTTTGGCTGATTACGTCAAGCGTGGTGGGTATGAGGCCTTGCGCAAAATTCTGACGCAAGGGATGAGTCAAGAAGACGTCATTGCTGAAGTCAAGGCGTCTGGCTTGCGTGGCCGGGGTGGCGCTGGCTTCCCGACTGGCTTGAAATGGAGCTTCATGCCCAGAACGTTTCCGGGCCAAAAGTATTTGGTTTGTAACTCTGACGAGGGCGAGCCTGGCACGTTTAAAGATCGCGATATTTTGCGCTTGAATCCGCATATCGTGATTGAGGGTATGGCGATTGCCGCCTACGCCATGGGGATCCCCGTTGGCTACAACTACATTCATGGTGAAATCTTCGAGGTATACGACCGCTTTGAAGAGGCTCTTGAAGAAGCGCGTGCCGCCGGTATGTTGGGCAACAATATTTTAGGTTCGCAATTCAACTTTCAGTTGCATGCGTTTCATGGTTATGGCGCTTAT
>CAIYCP010000244.1 GCA_903924715.1 uncultured beta proteobacterium | reverse complement strand
CTGCGCAGTCGTTAAACAAGCTATTTCCAACGCTTATCACAGCACGCATTACACCTTTTGGTGACACCGGCCCCTGGAAAGACTTCAAGGGTTCAGATCTGATTCATTTGGCACTTGGCGGCGTGATGATGTGCTGCGGCTATGACCGCAACGCCGATGGTCATTATGAACACCCGCCTGTCGCGCCGCAGGTTTGGCATGCGTACCATATCGCTGCTGAACAGATGACGGCAGCGGTAGTGGCTGCGTTGATTACGCGCCAGTCAACGGGCGCGGGGCAAGATCTCTCGTGCGCGGTACATGAAGCAGTGGCAAAAAATACCGAGCTTGATGTGATGTCGTGGGTGATGCGCCGAGCGCCACTCTATCGCCAGACTGCTCGTCATGCGGTTGAAAAGCCAACCCCAATCCCTAACGTCAGTGCGACCAAAGACAAGCGCTGGAATATGACCTGGGGCGTGTCGGCGCGCGATAAAGCCAAGCTTGTGCCCTTCTTAGATCGTTACGGCAAGGCCGCTGATTTACAAGCGCCTTCAGCGACAGCTGATCTCAAGGCGCGTAGCACACCCGGTTCTGCTGGGATGGATGCCGAAACGGTACGCATGCTTGAAGTGATACGCGATTTTGTTGGCTCGTATGACTATAAAGATTTGCCTTGGCGCGAAGCGCAAGACGCAGGCTTATTGTGGGCGCCCGTACGCAAGCCACATGAAAACGCTTTGGATGAACATTGGTTGATGCGTCATTCGTTTACCGATATCCATCATCCTGAGCTGGGTCGCTCGTTGCGTTACCCAACCAGCAAGTGGTTGAGCACTGCGACCGCCTGGCAGGCGGGGCAGCGCGCCCCGTTGTTGGGGCAACATAATGCCGAGTTAAGTGCGCTGCTAAGTGCGCCTAAAAATACCGACGCGTTGAAGGTCGGTGCGCAGGCCCCGTCGTCAACGGGGGCTCAGGCAGCAGGGCCAAGTGGATCTCAGGGACATGGCCGCGCTCAACTGTTTAAGTACACGCCAACAGTTAAGAATATTTCAGCACGCGGCGCACCTTTCGCTTTACAAGGTATCAAGATTCTTGATTTCTCGTGGTTCTTGGCCTCGGCCGGTGGTACGCGCATTCTTGCTGCGTTGGGCGCCGAAAGTATCAAGGTTGAATGGAAAGAAAATCCAGATACTCGGCTGGCTGCGATGTCACCAGTGGGTGGCCGCGCCGCGCGTGAGGCGGCGACAGCGCCGTTGCTTGGTGTGACTGACTCAGACATGGGTGGGCAGTTCAACAATAAAAATGCCGGCAAGCGTGGCATGTCGTTGAATATCCGTCACCCCAAGGGCCTGGCGATCGCTAAAGAACTGGCGCGCCAGTCAGATATCGTCGCTGAGGGGTTTTCTCCTGGTGTGCTCGAGCGGCTGGGCTTAGGTTACGAAGTGCTCAAGTCGATTAAGTCTGACATTATTTATGTACAACAATCGGGTATGGGCGGTATTGGTAAGTATGGGCGCTTTCGCACTGTTGGCCCCGTAGCAGCTTCGTTTGCCGGCACGACAGAGATGTCTGGTCGTCCCGATCCGGCAATGCCCGCTGGTTGGGGCTATTCGTACCTTGATTGGATTGGCGCCTATGGTTTTGCACTGGCCACGCTGGGTGCGCTTTACCATCGCAATCGAACCGGCGAGGGTCAGTGGATTGACGCTTCGCAGTGCGAAGCGGGTATCTATCAAACTGCGACCGCGGTGCTGGATTGGTCGGCGAACGGAAATGAATGGACGCGTTACGGTAACCGCTCACCCTATAAGCCAGCGGCACCTCACGGGGCGTATCGCTGCGCCGGAGAAGATCGCTGGCTGGCAATCGCGTGTTTTGATGACGCCGATTGGAAGGCTTTGGTCAGCCAGGCTGGCCTGACCGAACTGCAATGGGATTTACGCTTTAGTACCCTCGCGTTGCGTCTGCAAAATCAAGATGCGTTGGATGAAAAAATCAGCGCTTGGG
>CAIYCP010000243.1 GCA_903924715.1 uncultured beta proteobacterium | reverse complement strand
GGCAAACGCTTTTGCCAATTGGGAGGTATCAAATACGCTTGCTTGTTTAAAGCATCTACGTCACCCGCCAAGGCCAAAGTAACCACATCGGCGTCCAATCCGTCAATGACTGAACGTGCTTGCTTGCCTGACCCGCCGTGCGACTGTTTGATGGTCACCTCTTGACCGGCAGTTGCTTTCCAATGCTTGGTAAAGGCGGCATTGAACTCGACATACAACTCGCGGGTTGGGTCGTATGACACATTTAACAGTGTAACGGGGCTTTGTGAATGACTTTGAGCCATCAAGACCGTTAACACCAAGGCGGAAATAGTTTGTAAAAAAAGACGACGGATTTTCATTTCAATTCTTCACTTTCAATGCAATATGGCAATGAAGGAATTTTGAAATCTATTCAATAGAAATGGAACTACAGTTTTATTACTTGCTCATCACGTATGTGTCTTAATATAAAAACTCATTAGCTTATGCATTGAAATTCAAATAAAAAAAACCGACACACTGTGTCGGTTCTCAAAAAAATGAAAGAAATTTAAACCGCTGCTAATGCTTGGTTCAAGTCATCTTTCAAATCGTCAATATGCTCTATGCCAACGCACAAACGCACGGTGTCTTCCGTCACGCCAGATTTGACCAACTCCTCCGGTGTCAACTGGCGGTGCGTGGTTGAAGCAGGATGCGTAGCCAGTGAGCGCACATCCCCGATATTCACGAGGCGGGTAAACAATTGCAGCGCATCCAGGAAGCGTGCGCCGCCTTCGCGCCCGCCTTCAACACCGAATGTCAGCAAACCCGATGCTTTACCACCCATGTATTTTTTGACCAATGCGTGATCCCGGTGATCCGGCAAACCGGCGTAATTCACCCATTTGACCTTGGCGTTCTGTCGCAAATGCTGCGCCACCGCCAGCGTGTTGTCGCAAATACGGTCCATGCGCAAAGCCAAAGTTTCTATGCCTTGCAGTATGAGGAATGCATTGAAAGGGGAAATGGCCGCCCCGGTGTTGCGCAGCGGCACGACACGCGCGCGTCCGATGAATGCCGCCGGGCCAAGGGCTTCGGTGTAGACCACACCGTGGTAACTGACGTCGGGTTCGTTCAAACGCTTGAAGCGGGCTTTGTGATCTGCCCAGGGGAACTTTCCTGAATCGATGATGGCGCCGCCTATGCTGTTGCCATGGCCGCCCAGGTATTTGGTGAGCGACTGCACCACGATGTCTGCGCCATGTTCGATGGGGCGGCACAGGTATGGACTGGGCACGGTGTTGTCAACAATCAATGGAATACCGTGTTTGTGGGCAATGGCAGCCATGGCTGCAATATCGGTGATATTGCCTTGCGGGTTACCCAAAGACTCCACATAAATGGCTTTGGTCTTACCGTCAATCAAGGGCTCAAAACTGGCCGGATCACGGTAATCGGCAAAACGCGTTTCTATGCCGAACTGCGGCAATGTATGGGCAAACAGGTTGTAGGTACCACCGTACAAAGCGCTGGACGACACAATGTTGTCACCCGCTTCTGCGATGGTTTGTATCGCATAGGTGATTGCCGACTGACCCGATGCCACTGCCAAGGCAGCAATGCCACCTTCCAAAGCCGCCACACGCTCTTCCAACACAGACTGTGTCGGGTTCATGATGCGGGTGTAAATATTGCCCGCCACTTTCAAGTCAAACAAATCCGCACCGTGCTGTGCACTGTCGAACGCATAGGCCACCGTCTGGTAGATGGGAGGTACGACTGCTTTGGTGACTGGATCAGGTTTGTAGCCGGCGTGAACGGCCAATGTTTCTATCTTCATTTGCATCTCCTTTGGTGAATAAAATTAACTGGCACTGGACTCTGCCACAAACACCTGGGATTTGCGAGGCGTAAGAACCAGTAATTCGCCTTGCAAGTACTCCTTTTGAATAAATTCACTGGCCGGTATTTCTGCTTCAATGATGTCAGGCGTTGAACTGTCGTCGTTGGACACCAATTCAAGTCTGGCAACAGAGCCCACCACCAAGGCCCGCTCCAAGCGCGCAATAATGCCTGTATCGCCGGTGGAATACCGGCGCACATCCAAGTCATGCGGGCGGATATAGGTATGCGTTTCGCCTTCTGAGCTTCGGCCTTTGAATAAATTCACATCGCCCAAAAAACCATAGACAAACGGATTGGCCGGGTTGTCCCAGACTTGCTGCGGCGAACCCACCTGCTCCACCCGTCCGCTGTTCATCAACACCACACGGTCGGCCACTTCAAGCGCTTCTTCTTGATCGTGTGTGACAAAAATACTGGTGACATCCAAGTCCTCATGCAGGCGACGCAACCAGCGACGCAGGTCTTTGCGCACTTTGGCATCCAAGGCACCGAAGGGTTCATCCAATAACAACACACGTGGCTCGACAGCCAATGCACGCGCCAGCGCAATACGTTGACGTTGCCCGCCTGAGAGCTGTGACGGGTAGCGGTCGCCCAGCCAATCGAGTTGCACCAGGTTAAGCAATTCGTGTACTTTCTTTTGAATCGCTGCTTCAGTGGGGCGTGTGTGTTTGGGTCGCACGCGCAATCCGAATGCGACGTTTTCAAACACCGTCATGTGCCTGAATAAAGCGTAGTGCTGAAACACAAAACCCACTTGCCTGTCACGCACATGCAAATGCGTGGTGTCTTCCCCGCTGAATGCGATCGTGCCTTGGTCGGCAGTTTCAAGTCCCGCGATGATGCGCAACAAAGTGGTTTTGCCGCAGCCCGATGGCCCAAGCAACGCCACCAGTTCGCCCGAGGCAATGTCCAAATTGACTTGGCGCAAGGCGTGAAAGTCACCAAATTGCTTGCTGATGTTTCTAATTTCAATGCTCATACATAGTCTCAGTTAACAGGTCGTTCGGGTGACAGTGCGGCCAATTCGGCCATGAGTTTTTGTTGCTGCCATTCAATGAAAGTTTTGATGACCAAGGTGATCAAGGCCAATAAAGCCAATAACGAGGCCACGGCAAATGCGGCCACCGATTGGTATTCGTTGTACAAAATCTCCACATGCAAAGGCATGGTGTTGGTTTGTCCGCGTATATGGCCCGAGACCACAGACACCGCACCAAATTCACCCATGGCGCGTGCATTGCACAAAATCACGCCATACAGCAAACCCCATTTGATATTGGGTAAGGTGACCCGCCAGAATATTTGCCAACCACTGGCCCCCAACACCATAGCGGCTTGTTC
>CAIYCP010000242.1 GCA_903924715.1 uncultured beta proteobacterium | reverse complement strand
TTAAAGCCGTCGTGCAAGATTTGTTTGATTTTCGGGTCAAGATTTTTAGGCGCAACCAAACCATAGGGCGATGTTTGCGCAATGTTGATACCGCACTCGATCAAGGTTGGCGCCTCGGGAAACCGTTTGATGCGCTCTTGCCCAAAGGTCACTAACAATCGCAACTTACCGGACTGCACTAACTCACCCCATAGAGTCGAAGAAGCGACCGCCATGATCTGCCCGCCTAACAGGGCTTGCACATCATCTCCGCCTCCACGAAAAGGCACGTGCAACCAGTCTAGCCCTTGTTGCGTCGCGACTTGTGCCATGGTGATATGTTGCGTCGTCCCGACGCCCGCTGTGCCAAGCGTTAACTTGCCCGGATTCGCTTTGACATATGCCAACAAATCACCAAACGTTTGCCAAGGCGAATCTGCACGTACCACCACCCCGTATGAGTAGCCCACCAACTGCAAGATCCAACTGTAATCGTTCATCACGTCATAGGTTGGCTTATCAACCATGCCTGCGACACGAAAAATAGTTGAATGCATTTGCGTCAGTAAATAGCCATCACTTTTGGTTTCGCTTGCCAATAACTGAGCGCCGAGCGTACCGCTCGCGCCAGCCTTATTTTCAATGACTACCGCCTCACCAAAGTAGCCTGAAGCTGCTTGCGCTAAAGCACGTAACTCGAGATCAGCCGCTGCACTCGGCAACCACGGCACAATGATCCGAATCGGGCGACTAGGAAACTTGGTTTGAGCAAAGGCAGACGGCACGATAACAGCCGCACCCGCCATCGCCAAGAGTGTTCTGCGCTGAGCATTGGGCAAGGTGGACATTACTTTTTTTGCTTTAAACATCAAGGTCTCCGATGATCGCCCGCAGCGTTGGCGCTGAGTCGATACGATGTGTTGTGCCAACACTATATCCGCTTTAGCAAACTAGATGGGCATGGTTTTTGCTTAGGGATTATGATGAAGATACATTTTTAGGATGAACCTCCATGCGCATCAATCGATACTGGCAAGTCTTGTTGGCGACTTTCGCATTAAACACAGGCCTCTCGGCGCCAACACAGGCCCAAGACAACTACCCAAGCAAGCCTCTAAAGGTTGTCGTGCCGTTTCCGGCCGGAGGCGCCACCGACATTCTGACCCGTGCGATCACAGAGAAGCTTGCCGTGCGACTCGGACAATCTGTCGTGATCGAAAACAAACCTGGCGCGGGCGCGAATATTGGCGCAGCGTATGTTGCCAAGGCTGCCCCTGACGGCTACACCTTATTGATGGGTTCGATCGGCTCGCATTCGATCGCTGTGAGTTACTACAAAGACCCTGGCTATCAGTTCAAAAAAGATTTGACTGCAATCTCAACTGCGGGCACCTTAAGCAACATTGTTGTGGTCGGCAACGAAGTACCTGTCAAAAATCTGGCTGAGCTCGTTGCTTTAGCCAAAAAAGAACCGGGCAAACTCACCTGCGGCTCATCCGGTACGGGTGGCCTCATTCACTTAACCTGCGAAATGTTCAAAGTCGCGGCGGGCATCGACGTCTTGCATATCCCGTACAAGGGCACTGCTCTATTAATGCCTGACTTGATTTCCGGTCGGGTCACCATGGCGCTTGACACCTTACCGCCTTATTTACCCATGTTGAAAGAAGGCAAAGTACGTGCGCTTGCAATCACCACTGCAAAGCGCTCTGCCCTGATGCCAGATTTACCGACGGTTGCAGAGTCAGGCTATCCCGGTTTTGAATCTATCGCGAGCTATGGTTTTTTTGCTCCGATGGGCACGCCACCAATGATCATCGAGCGCCTCAATCGCGAAATCAACGGGGTACTCATTGAGCCTGAGCTCAAAGCCAAGTTAACGCAGCAAGCCATCGAAATTCAAGGCAGTACGCCGCAAGCGCTTGCCGCTTTTGTCGACGGCGAAATCGCAAAGTGGGCGACCGTGATCAAGGCCAGTAATATTCAGCGCGAATAACCCAAAACCTTAAGTGGCGTGCGTAGGCAGGGTCGGTCTGCGCCATAAAAGTAGCGGGGGCAACACCAGCAGCCAGGCGATCCGGGCTTGATAGCGATGATGTGGTTTTGACAGTGCGCCCGTGGCAAAGGCATTGGCCAAAATGCCTGCCCAAAGAATCAAAATAAACCCCGCCACAACCTGTGCATTCTGACGCTCACGCACAACCGGCTGCGCGCGCCAGAGAACAAGCAAGATGTACAAGCTAAATACCAATCCGCCATAAAAGCTCACCATACTCACACGACTAAACCACAACGCGTCGTTCGCGAGCTCGCCCTTCATTTGACGCGAATTATTCAACTGCTCAAGCTCTGATCCTGCAAAATATTGACCCACACTCTTAGCAACGGTCACATCCAAATGATCGGCGTGTAAGGTATCGCCTAGCTGAATCATCCAAAGCTGAGTAGACATGTTACGCACTGCAGACACCAAGACGGGCCAAGGTCGCGTGCGGATCACATAGGATACGATCTCTGAGGCTTCGGGCGCCAAGCCAATCGGTCCTCCCGGATGGCTCCAGACAGGGCCTTTGCCATTCCATAAAAATTCATCACTATCGGCGGGTAGTCGGTCAACCCAATCACACAGATACCATTTCTTTTGTGCGCAATACGTTTCAAGCACTTGTTTTGTATTTCCATCCCCGGACAGACGGGCAAGCATAAAGACCGAACCATGCGGCGAGATCGATAGTTTTTGAAATGCATAAAAATTAGTGCCTAACAAAAGCACAATTGCGCCAGCCAAAGGTAAGAGCGCATACTGAATTCGCCCCAGACGCAGACAGAGCACCACGATCAAACAAGCTGCAGCGATCACCAAATGCGATAGATGTACCGCAATTGCAAGAGCACCAAGCACGATGAGCCAAATCATCTCAACTCGACTCAATCGATTTGAAAAGCCTAATAAAAAAATACACAGAACGGCCATCGCACCAAAAATGTCAGGCATCACAAAGTTCGTGAACCAAGGCGCCGTGCTAGCCAAGGCAAGCACCGCACAGATCGATAGGTGACGCAGGCCTGGTTTAAGCCGGGCGATCGGGCCGCTCACAACGACGTTCGAATCTACCGCGAAGGCCGCACTCACTAGCCACACCAAGTGCGACAGCAACAGCGCTTGCGCGACAACGACACCCCAAAGCGTCGACCAACCGTGAAACAGCAAAATCAACGGCCCATAAACAAATGGCTTATCCCAGTTCATGAACTCGGCAACAGGCTGAGAAATAAAAACATGTGAATCGCTGTACACCAACGGATAACCGTTGTGTATGGCCGGCCATAGCATGAATAGCCCACCGATCACGACAAACGGTATATTGAGATATCTTGAATTAATCATTATTTTTCAATGAATTAAGTGCAGAATT
>CAIYCP010000241.1 GCA_903924715.1 uncultured beta proteobacterium | reverse complement strand
GCGATCGAGAATGGCCGAGGGTGTACCAGTGATCGCAAAGAGCCCAAACCACGACTTGAGATTAATTTGTGGGTAACCACTTTCAGCAAAGGTCGGTACGTCTGGGGCTTGCGGATTGCGCGTGTTGCCGGTGACGGCTAAGGCCTTGAGTCGTGCGCCCTTAACTTGCGCAATGGCTTCGGGTAAGTTTGCAAACATCAACTGGATTTGCCCGCCCACAAGGTCGTTGGTGGCGAGCGTGCCGCCTTTGTAGGCAACGTGGGTCATTTGCGCCCCGAGTTCTGAGTTAAACAGTTCACCGGCAAGATGTGCCGCGGTTCCTACGCCGCCCGACCCGTAGTTCAATTGTTGAGGATTCTGGCGCACGTAGTCAGCAAATTCTTTGACGTTATTCGGTTTCAAAGAAGGATTCACCACAAGCAGCAAAGGTGCAAAGGCAAGATTGGACAAGGGCGTGAAATCTTTGGCGAAATTAAAGGACAAACCTTTGTATAGCGACGCGTTGATCGCGTGACTCGACGTCGCCATCAACAGCGTGTAGCCATCGGGAGTTGCTTTCGCGGCCTCTGCGGTGCCGATATTGCCATTGCCGCCGGGCCGATTTTCGACGATGACAGGCTGCCCCCACTTGATTGATAGCTGTTGCGCGACCGTGCGTGCCACCATGTCGGTTGCACCGCCAGGCGCGTAGGGCAAGATGATACGAACCAATTTATTGGGATAGTCGGCTTGCGCAAGGCAATTGTTACTGAGCGCTAGAAGTAATCCGGTTACCGCGATGTGACTGAGTGCAGCTAAGACTTTCATGAAATTCCTTTTATGTTTAACAACAGAGGGTATGTTGTAAAAACACCTATTTAATATACGGGTAAACCCGTTATTTCTTTTTATTAGGCTTTATTTTCTACACTTTAAGTTGATCTTGGTCATTTTTGTTGCTTAACTGACTCAACCTTGGTCTTTCTTAGGCGAGGGCTGTGTTCTTGACTTGCGAGCACGTTTCATTAGTAGAAAACCTTTTAATTATTATTCAGAAGATGGAGATTTCTATGAGTGGACTAAACGCAGTGAAAGGTTGGGTTGGTGCGGTGACAGACTTAGGCTTGATGTTGTTGGGTCTCGCAATCGTGGCATCCATTTTGGTGGGCAATTCGCTACCGTTTTTTGGTGGTGTCGTTGCAAATCTCACAGACTTGGTTAAGGGGCTCGGTGGTAATGGGCTTGTTGGGCTAATCGTGTTGGGTATCGTGATGTGGCTGTTGTCAAAACGTTCACTTTCATAACCAGCAAGTAGCACGGAGGGGTTAATCCGTTAACCCCTCTGGAGGCCGCATGATGATAAAAAAAATAATTCAGATGGGCTGGAACATCGTTGAACTGGTGTTCATGCTGATTTTGTTGTGTCTGGCCGTTGGCATTGTTCTTGGTCCAGAGCAAAGTGGTACTTTTATTAGCGGAGTGAGCAATAACGCCTTGGGGTTTTTTCGCGAGATCCCGGCTGGCATCATACTGGCGCTTAGTATTTCCGTTGGCCTGTATTGGCTGATCAAAAAACGCGTCTAGCGACCGCATCAGCGATTGATCGGCCCAGCAGGGGCTATCGATTGCTTAAACATCCTGCCATACAAACGCACAATTTTTAGACGAAGGCGGTCTGTCGCTTGTTC
>CAIYCP010000240.1 GCA_903924715.1 uncultured beta proteobacterium | reverse complement strand
TCATGTCGCCGGGTTGAAAATAAAACGAGAGTAAGGGAAATTTTTCAGGCAGTAGAGTCCTCAGTAAGCGCATATATTCTTGGGCGCCGCGCTTGCTATCAGGGCTAAGCGCAATCAAAATCTCGCCATCCGCTGAGCTGACAGTGATGTTGTCGCTCATGGCAATGTTGTTGGCCGGAGGGATTCCAATATTATCCAAAACAACAGCAATGTCAGAGCCCGCCAGTTCACGAATGGCTTCTTGAACTTGACTGAAATACACCGCGGTTTCTTCGATACGGGTCCCTGTGGGCGCAGAGACATGCAAGCGCAATTCGTTTGCATCAATCGTAGGAAAAAAATCTCGCCCTACAAACGGTACGCTCGCGCCAGCAATCAATACCGCGATCCCAAAAAATGTCAGAATTTTTTTAGGATTTAAAAGTGACCACTTTAACGCGGCCATGTAGCGCTGAGTAAATAGTAAAAAGCCAGCTTCAAACGTGATAGAAACGCGTGCAAAAATATTTTTTATATCGCTTGTCGCATTCGTAGCCGAGTGCGTGAGGTGAGGTGTATTGCGCATTAAATAATGTGTTAACACAGGAACGAGTGTGCGAGACATGAAGTACGACGTCACAATTGCAAACACGACCGCCAGCGCCATCGGAACGAATAGATGTTTTGGAGGACCGGTCAACAAACCGATCGGTAAAAATACAATACAAATGCACAGCGTTGATACGAAGGCAGGAATAGAGATTTCGCGGGCACCATCTAAGATGGCTTGAATCAAATTTTTTCGCATCTCGAGATGTCGATGAATATTTTCAAGCGTGACTGTGGCATCATCCACCAAAATACCGACTGACAGCGCGAGCCCTCCAAGCGTCATTAAATTCAATGTGTGCCCAAAACTATAAAGAATAAATATTGAAGTAAAAACACACACCGGAATCGAAATCACAACAACGACCATACTGCGCCAACTACCTAAAAACAGCAAAATAAGTAAAGAGGTCAGTCCCGCCGCAGTGAGGCCCTCGATCATGACGCCTTCAATAGCGTTGGTAACAAAAGGAGACTGATCAAAGAGGATCGAAAACTTGAGGTCAGAGGGTGTGGGAATGTTATCCAACCTCATTTTTGACTCGGCGATCACGTCAAGCGTGGACACGGAGCCTAATTTGCCCACAGAAACCAACGATGATTTATGGCCGTTATAGCGAATTAAGTTGGTTTGGGGCATATTGCCGTCTCTGGCATGCCCAATATCTTCGACATAAACAATCTTGCCATTCACGCTTTTGATTGGAACCTTATTCATTAATTCCATCGTGGCGGGACTGCTGTTGACTTTCAGCATGTATTCGGTTTTGTCAATCATGACCGAACCGGTGGGAAGAATTAAATTTTGCGCGTTCAGGGCACGATTCACATCGTTTGGCGTTACGCCGAGGGCCTGCATGCGAAGCGGATCGAGATCGATCGTGATGATGCGTGGTGTGCCGCCATAGGGTAGGGGGAGTTGAGCGCCGGCCACTGGAGCTAACGCCTGCCGCACAGTAAACATACCGAAATCAAAGAGCTCTGCCTCGCTCATTTCTTTGCTGTCTAGGGCAACGAGCATAACCGGTACGCTTGAGGGGTCATACACCAGGATAAACGGAGGCGTCGTGCCCAGCGGTAATCTTTTCAGGATTGTTTGTGATACCGAAGTGACCTGTGCAGTAGCCCGGGAGACTTCAACGTGAGGCTGAAAATACAGTCGGATCACACTGAAGCCAAAAATGCTACGCGATTCGATTTGCTTGATATCTGCGACAAACTGCGTGGTAAGAAATTCGCTCCATTGCGCAATCTGATTGGCCATATCGTCTGGCGGAAAACCAGGATATTGCCAAATGATGGTCACGATTGGTTCACTAATCGGCGGGAAAATATCCCGAGGCATCTTGCTGCTGGCACCAATGCCCAAGAGAATCAAAAGAAGCGAAACAACTACAAAGGTGTATGGCCTACGCAGTGCAAGTTTGACAATCCACATGAGCGAAGTCCAATTTTGGGCTCGACGGCTTTTGACAATAATCCGCTAAGCGGATCTTGGTTCTCACTCGGGTGCGTGTAATCTAACTAGATATCACCTACCCCTAAAATATAAAGACTACGTTTCGCATCGGCCGCTGATAATATTACGCTTGTTGGGGGTTGGCAAATCGGCGGCACCGTTCTTCCGATTCACGCAATAAATGGGCCGATGAATGAACGACGCGCGGCGTGGTCTAAATAAAAATAAAAGATACCTTTGGCTCGGCGTAGCGGTTGCGCTTTCAGTAACGCTCGCGGCTGGGCTGCTATTCAAAGCGCCAACGAAGGCATCCACCACAGTCGGATCGAATCTTCCATTGGTCGTCGCCTTTGTGGCCCAGCCCGGCCCCAAAACAATCTCACTCAGTTTGCCAGGCGATGTAAAGGCCTATGAAGATTCGCCTCTTTACGCACGCGTAGACGGCTACGTTAAAAGCTGGCTAGTCGATATTGGCAGTGTGGTCCAGGCAGGTCAGTTACTGGCTGAAATTGACGCCCCTGAACTAGATCAGCAACTCAATCAGGCTCGAGCAAAGGCACTGCAAGAGAAGGCCAGGCTAGATATTGCGCGTATCACTCACACACGCTACAAAGGGCTGCTGAAAGATGCCGCAGTCTCGCAGCAAGAGGTTGATAACTATTTTGCTGAGTTAACTGCTCGAATAAATGATACGGCAGCTGCCGAGGCTGAGGTTGGCCGTCTTTTAGAAATGACTGGTTTTAAAAAGATTTTTGCTCCCTACGCCGGAACGATTGGTGCGCGTAATCTCGCCAAGGCCACCACGGGTTCACTGATCGTTGCGGGTAGCCACGATCCGAACAGTTGGCTGTATCGCATTTATCGGATTGATCCCGTTCGCGTTTACGTGGCGGTTCCACAAAACTATTTGCCCATGATTCATGATGGAGCTGAAGCCGATGTTTTATTGCGCGAATATCCTGACCGCGTATTCAAAGGAAAGATTACGCGTAACGCTCAAGCGTTGGATCCGGCGTCTCGGACGATGCTCGTTGAGGTGCAAGTGCCGAATCCTGACAAAACCTTGCTGGCGGGGATGTACACGACCGTTAGATTCAACCTCAATGTTCAAAAGCCACCAATCGTAGTGCCTGGCGCTTCAGTGATGATGGGTGCTGACGGTACGCGTATTGCAGTCGTAGGCGCCGATGATGTCATCACAATACGTGAGGTGCGACTGGGTCGTGATTTTGGTAAGACCGTTGAAATTATCTCGGGTTGCGCTGAGGGTGAGCGTATTGTGATGAGTCCCAGTGATCTATTACGCAGCGGACTAAAAGTTCGCGTAGCTGCCACGCCGACTGCCCAGCCAAAATGAGCGACTCATGTCACTGATTCGGTACAGTGTCGTCTTTTTTATGTTCGTGCTGCTGAGTGCCTGTGCGCCGGTGGGTCCTGATTATGTGCGTCCAGATATTGCCGTCGCCCCGACCTTTACTGAAGTCGGCCCCTGGGCAATCGCCGAGCCACAAGACGACGTTGGGCGTGGCGACTGGTGGACAGTGTTTGCCGACCCTGTATTAAATGATTTTGAAAATCAGGCAATTCAAAAAAATCCCGATTTACTTGCAGTCGCAACACGTGTCATACAAGCGCAGGCCATCGCTGGAATCTCGTCAACGTACTTATATCCAGAAATTAATTTTGGGCTCGTGAACGGCCGCTCTGGTATCTCATCAAATAGTTCAAGTGATACACCTAATATCCCCAATAACGTCTCGCACGGTTATATGCCAAGCTTCACCGCAAACGGTATTGCCGCAATCCCTTTATATACAAATTATGAGCTTGATTTCTGGGGACGCATACGTCGACAAATTGAAGCTGCGCAAGCCCGACTCGATTCAAGTGTTGCCGCTTATCAGACTGCGCTGTTAACCTTAACGGCTGAGGTTGCACAAACATATTTTGAATTACGCACGACAGATGAACTGCTACGTATCCTCGAAGAGAACATTGCTTTACGTCAGACAGCCCGCGATCTGGTTGCGGCTCGCAGACGCGATGGTCTTGCCCACGACATTGATCTCGCCTACGTCGATACCGATTTGCGCACCACGCAGGCACAGCTAGCGGGTACCGAAAAACGTCGCAGTCAGTTGCTCTATAAATTAGCCGTATTGCTTGGCAGGCAGCCTGAAGGTTTTACGATTGCCCGTCAGCAATTCAAGTTGGTGACGCCTGTCATACCCGTTGGATTACCTTCAGATCTTTTGCAACGACGCCCCGACATTGCAACTGCCGAACGCGAACTCGTTGCTTATAACGCTGAAATCGGTATAGCGACCGCTGCTTATTTTCCGACGATTCAACTGACAGCAGCCTTAGGTTTTAATACCGCTGATTTATCAACGCTTGCCAATGGAACGAGTTCTGTCTGGGCCGTTGGCGCCTCGTTGTTTCAGCAAATTTTTAATGCTGGGCGTATTGGCTTAAATGTCGACCGTACGCGCGCGGCTTATCAAGAGCGTATAGCTGCCTATCAAGGTATCTTGCTGCGTGCCTTTCAAGAGGTAGAGAGTTCAATATCTGGTTTGCGGTTTCTTTCTACTCAAGCCGCTTATCAACAGGATGCCGTGACAAGTGCCGATCGCGCAACTTTTCTGGCACTCAGACGGTATCGTGCTGGTTTGGCGTCTTTGATGGAGGTGGTGATTGCGCAGCGTGCCTCGTTGGACGCCGAGCGCGAAGCGGTTGAAATTGCCAGAAATAGACTACTGACGAGCGTGTCACTTATTAAAGCGCTGGGAGGAGGGTGGCAGACTCGTCAAACGGATAGATAATATGGCCGTCTGCTACCAAGGATAACTGCTATCATGATTTTGGCGCATACGCGTTCATGTGCGGTTATCTGGAGAAGATAAAAAATGAAAACTAAGAAAAGAGTCATCTCACTGCTGCAGGCACTTACAACAGTCCTCGTTCTTTCGGTCGCAAGCTCGGCTCAGGCCCAGTGGATTATGGCTGCGCGACATGTAGAAGGAAGAATTCATCAATTGACGCAGGATGACCAAAATGGCAAACCTGCCTATCAGTTCGCGACGGTTATCCTGGATGTTCCTGCGAACAATGTATACGCCACGGTGGTGAAGTTGGCGTCTTCTAATAATATGGTGACGATTGTCTCTCGAGATGATGCGGGTATGCGTATTAAAGTCGCCGAAGGCCCAAAGAGTGCTTCGCTGAATGTGGTTGCACTGAGCGACAATACTTCTCAATTACTGATTGCGGCGAGTGCGGGGTCGTCGATCGCTGATCCGGGTACCTCGCAAGTGGTGGCCTCAATTCTTAAAGTTTGTGCAGAAATGAAAAAGACCTGCTCGAGCGGTGGTCAATAAAGTAGCAATAATTTAATCGATGTCGAGCAAGTATTAGCGGTTTGCTACATACTTTGAAGCCGAGGTCTAAAATGAATGCATCTGGTTGGTGGGGCAGACGTTGTTTTCAGTTTCTAATTAGACGGGCGATGTTGCCGCAACTTTTGCGCTTGCTAACCAGCGCGTTGGTTATTGTCTGTGCTGTAGGCGCTACGGCAAGCATCGCACAAACTTGGCCTAATCGACCGGTCAGAATCATCGTGCCCCTTGCGCCGGGTGGTGGTAGTGACATCCTTGCGCGACTGATGGCACAACACATGGGTGAGGCCCTTGGGCAAACCTTCATCGTCGAGAATAAGCCAGGCGCCGGCACCGTAATTGGTGCCGAGCTGGCCGCCAAGTCAGCGCCCGACGGCTACACCCTTTATGCAACGTCACCCAATATCGTCATCAATCATGGGCTTCACCCTAAACTGAATTACGACGCCTTGCGCGACTTTGCGCCTATTTCTCAGTGGGTGAGCTTCTCTAATCTGCTGGTTGTGAATCCGTCGATGCCAGTTCACACAGTGCAAGAGCTAATCGATTACGCCAGATCGCGCCCTGGTCAGATCAACTATGGTTCGTCGGGTAATGGGGCAACGACCCATCTGGGGATGGAGCTGTTAAAGGTGATGACGGGGATCGATATCGTACATGTGCCCTACAAGGGTAGTGCGCCCGCGATGGCGGATTTGCTGAGCGGGCAAGTGTCGCTCATGCTAGACGCTGGTGCGACCTCCAATCGGCAGATCAAAGCGGGTAGGTTGCGCGTGCTGGCGGTGACTGGGAGCACACGTTCCGTATTGAATCCCGAGGTGCCGACCATCGCCGAGTCGGGTGTGCCCGGTTATGATTCATCGGTGTGGATCGGTCTGTTCGCCCCGACTGGGACTGCGCCCGAAATCATTAAACAGCTCTATGTAACAATTAGTCAGGTGCTAAAAAAACCAGAGGTGCGTACTAAGCTTCTGGCACAAGAGATGGAACCAGTAGGTAGCACACCCGCCGAATTCGGCGTGTTAGTTAAGAGTGAACTAGATAAGTGGCTGAAGGTCATCAAAGCCGCAAACGTAAAAATCGACTGAGGAGTCAAGACAACATGTCCAATCAATCAACGCTATGGCTGCAAAGTAGTTCAGGTGAAGCTGACGCAGCTAACTGGGCCGTATATCAAGAATCTGCGAAGCGTCATGCCAATCGCGTGGTCCGACCCGGACTCAAGGTTGAGTTTCATGCCGTCAGTGAGACCTATCCCGGCGTCGACTACCTTGACAGTGGTTTGCATCTGGTGTCGCGTGAGGTTGCACGTAACGGCATCCTTGCAGAGCAGCGCGGTTATGCGGCGTTCGTAAACGTGAGCACCAATGACGCGGGCCGGCCTGAAATTCGTGAAATGACTGACATTCCAGCTGTCTTTATTACAGAGTGCGCAGTTCACCTTGCAGCGCAGATGGGTGCTCGTTTTGGTTTTTTGACGCATAACTCGGGCAGCCGCAAAAAAATGGAGTTGATGACTCAACGCTATGGGCTTGGGGAGCTGCTGGTCGAAGGCGCATCGCTCGAGATGCGGTATTCAGACTTTCCGCGTCTGTATCAAGATCCTGCTGCTGGAATTGAGGCGTTCAGTAAGGCAGCCCGGGCAGTGATCGCTCGCGGTGCGAATGTGCTCATTCCAGCTGGTGGTCCGCTGAATATGTTCTTCGTTGATCATGACCTTCGTCACGTCGATGGCGTGCCGCTGATTGACATCATGGCAAACGTCATCAAGAGTGCAGAACGGGCGGTTGATTTGCAAGCACTAGGCGTTCCTCAGCGTGGATCGACAGGGGTCTCTCCTGACTTTAAAGCAAAACTGCAAGAAATATTTTTGCGCTGAGTGGGGAGAGCGTTGTTGACTTAAGTGTGGCTATAAAAATATATTTGGAGACGCATACATGAACTTAAAAATACGACCCAATTTAGGTTTAATTGCAGCATGTTTCGCGTCGTTGGTGCTCTCTCATTCTGCACTGGCGCAAACTCAATATCCGAACAAAGCGATCCGCTTTGTCGTGGGCTTTGCCCCCGGGGGGTCGACAGACATGATTTCCAGAATATTAGGGAAACGCATGTCTGAAATTCTTGGGCAACCGATCACCACTGAAAATCGACCAGGGGCCGATTCTTTAATTGCAAGTGAGTTAGTCGCAAAATCCGAACCTGATGGCTATACGATTTTGATTAATTCTGGTAGCCACACCATTAATCCCTCGGTCTACCCAAATTTAAAATTCGATCCTATTAAGGATTTTTCTCCTATTAGTTTGATCGTTGATGGGCCACAGTTCTTACTCGTTCATCCATCCGTTCCGATCTACAGCGTAGAAGAACTCCTTGCTTTTGCTAAAAAGAATCCTGGTCGATTAAATTATGCGACCTCTGCCAGCACAACTTTTTTGCAAATGGCTTTATTTCAATCAATGGCTGGAATTGAAATGACGTCTATCCCTTATAAGGGTGCGGCGCCCGCAATGGGGTCATTGCTGGCCAATGAAACCCAAGTATCGATCACCGGCATTATTAATTCGATCAGTCAGGTCAAGGCAGATAAAGTTCGTGTTCTTGCAGTCACCAGTGAGAAGCGCTTTCCGATGTTTCCGGATATCGTGACGGTGTCAGAAAAGAGTGTGCCCGACTATGTTGCCAGCGTCTGGTATGGCATGTTTGCCGCGGCCAAAACGCCTCCTCAAGTGATTGCAACGCTTTCCAGTACGTTGCATCGCGTGCTTCTTGAACCGGACATCAAAACTCAACTTTTAAATCTTGGTGTGGATATCGTCACGAACACCCCAGACGAATTTCTCGAGTTTCTACAAAAAGATCTTGATAAATGGGCCAAGGTTGCGAAAGAGAGTGGCGCCAAGCCTTAGGTCAATCCGATTTCTTTGTTGAGTGAACCCGCGCCGACGGCAAACGCATGTAACTGTGCCCAGGTAAAGCCGCGCGTGACTAGTCCGACGTGAGGCGGGCTTCTTTGATGATCTTTGCCCATTTGACGATTTCAGTCTTGATGAAAGTGTCAAATTGTTCGCGCGTTGTTGGCATTGCATCGATGCCGTGTTCGGCCAAGCGCTCACGTATATCAGGCATATTCAAGACGGTCACTAAATCAGTATTGAGCTTTGTGAGGATGGTTTCTGAGACTCCGCTGGGCGCGCATAAGCCCAACCACGACGTGACATCGAAGCCTGGAACCGACTCTCCAATGGCAGCTAGCGTGGGCAATTGTGGTGAACGTGTTGCAGAGGTCACGCCGAGGGCGCGCACTTTGCCACCTTTGAGCGCCGGAAGCGCAGTGGGTATACCGGCAACCATCGCGGGTATTTGACCACCCAGCAGATCAGACAAAGCGGGGATGCCGCCTTTGTACGGAACATGCAGCAGGTCAGCTCCCGTTAAAAACTTGAGCATTTCGAGCGATAAATGTTGAGAGGTTCCGACACCGGCTGAGCCGACGCTAATCTTGCCAGGATTTGCTTTGGCGATGGCGATGAACTCGCTGACGGTTGTTGCCTGAACAGACGCGTGAACGAGGAGTACGTTCGGCGATGAACCAATTTGCGAGATCGCAGCAAAATCTTTGACGGGATCAAACGTTATTTTTTTATATAACGCTTGG
>CAIYCP010000239.1 GCA_903924715.1 uncultured beta proteobacterium | reverse complement strand
GGTATTCTTTTGTTGACCCAAAACAAGTGCACTCACCCCGATCTCGACCGTTTGCTTAAACCGAGAGAAACACGTTAAGACTCGCTTGTCTTGTCCAAAACGCAAGCGCCAGAGTGCATCGAGCGCGACGTACTGCCCAGGTACCATTTCAAAGCGCTGAACATCCACCTGCACCTGGATCACATTACCCTGCGTCGCGGTCAGATTAATGTTTTGCACAGGCGGCATCCCTAAGTGCCCAGTGAGTTCAAGGCTCAAGGCCGTCTGAAGATGCGAAGACAGCGGCGCAGTCCAACGATCATCTGCCAACAGTAACAAACGTCCGTTCGGTTCGCGCGTCACCAAGGCCGCGTTATCAACCTCAGCGGGTACCGTGACAGCACTTAACGCGTATGGCCCGATATTTTGAGCCAGCGGCATCGACGCTCGTGCGGCGGGCGGACTCAGCGTGTAATGATAAGCCGGCGGCGTTGAGCAGCCAGCCATGAACACGAACAACACAGAAAGAAAAAAAGGTTTCATTTCGCAGGGGCTCCAAGCGTCTCACGCGAATAAGGTTTGGGGGGACGACCGGTAATCACCGAATCGGGTTGCAACTGCAACGAATCTGTCAAACCACGCAAAGAACGCAAACTGGTTCTGAGATCCTCTAGCATCGCTTCTGCGCTAACGGTCATTGCGCTGCCTGGGGCAATCAGCCCATTCAGATTTTTGACCGCGACCTCAATCTGCGTAAGCGTAGTCGCCAGTTTCGGAACAACCGACTTATCGAGCGTCGTACTGAGCACCTTGATCTGCTTAATCATATCGTTGACCTCATTGCCGATCGACTCAAAGGGGATCTTATCGAGTTTGCTCACAATACTGGCCACTTGCTGCTGCAATTTATCGAGATCATCTGAAGCCAATGTTGGCATCTTGAACGGCAGCTCAGCTTTAGGAACTTCAATCTTAGGCGCCTTCGGGAAATCTTCGAGCACGATATAGAGCTGACCCGTCAAAATATTCGCCGTACGCAATTGCGCACGCAGGCCTCGCTTAGTCATGAGGGCTAACGACTCTGCCAGCTGCTCAAGCGAACGCCGCGACATATTCATCTCTCGGTATACAGTGCCCAAACGTTCTGGGTACAACGTGGCAGTCACCGACGTAAAGAAGCGACCAAGCACGACATCAAAATCCAATGCGACCGATTTCACGATTCCGATATCGACACCGTTAAAATCGACCATGGCGCCGACCTTCAGGCCCCGGGTTGCTTGATCAAACCGCATATAGATCGGCACCGCAAGACCCTGTGGCTCGATCTCGGCAGCGCGCCGATTGTCATATAACTTAAACAGTCGATTTACCTCAGCAATATCGCGTGGCGCGCCAAAAGAACCAAACGACACGCCTCCTGCAATTAAAGAGACCAAAGACTGTGTGTTGATCTGCATACCCTCGGTTGACAGTGAAACGTCGATCCCACTTTCGTTCCAAAATCTCGTACTACCATCGACATAACGATCGTAAGGTGCGTCAACGAAGGCCTCGACTTCAATAAATTGACCCGCTGGATCAAGCTTGTAACTCGACACCATACCAACCTGCAGTCGGCGCATGTAAACCGGAACGCCCACACCAAGCGAGCCAAGATCTTCGGTGCGCAAGGTAAAGCGCGAACCGGGGCGATCACTTGTGATCGGGGGTGGGTCTTCAAGGCCGATAAACTGTTTTTTTGTCGCTTTACCCAGTGCACCGTGTTTCGTGTCGGTTTCGATATAGGCACCCGACATCAGGGTTGACAGACCCGAAATACCACTAATGCCAATGCGTGGTTTAACCACCCAAAATTGCGTCGCCTCGTTGGCCATACCTTCAGAATCTTTATTAAGCTCAGCTTCGACAATCACCTTATCGCGCAGCTCTGTTAGGCGGATATCCTTCACGATACCAATCACGACATCGCGAAAACGTATTTGCGTTTTTCCAACCTCAAGGCCCGTCGCAGAATGAAACGTGATGAAGATGCGGGGTCCCTGCTTAGACCAGCTGTGATACACAATCGACAGCCCCACCAAGGCAGCGATCACTGGAATCAACCATACCCAGCCCATATTGCGTTTGGGACGCTGACTGACACGCGGCATCGGCGGCACCTGTTGCGGGTTTAATTGCTCCGGCATGCCGGGCTCCTTAACAAAAACATTGATTAAGTATGGGATGCCATTTTGGCAGACTCTGAAGAAAAATGCCTGCGATGTCCAGCACGCCGCCAAGCCAGCCGCGGATCAAAACCAAGCGCAGCTAACATCGTCAAAATCACTACACCTGCGAAAGCAGCCGCACCACCACCGGGCTCGATTGTGAGCAACGCGCCAAAGCGCCCCAAGGCCGAAAGTAGAATCACCACAAACACATCGAGCATCGACCACTGACCGATAAATTCAACCACCTCATACAAGTGCGTGCGCGTTCTGAGAGCATGGGTCGCGCGTTGTTGGGCCAGATACACCAACACGGCCAAACACAAAAGCTTAAACAAGGGCACCACCACGCTCGCAATAAACACCACCGCTGCAATGCTGTACGACCCCATCCCAATCAATTCAATCACACCACCTAAAATTGTATGGGCTGAATTTCCTGCAATCGAATCAATTTTCATAATCGGTAGCAGATTGGCCGGAAGATACAAAAGAGCGGCCGCCGCGATGAGCGCCCAGGTCCGGTTAAACAACGCGGGCGAAGGTGCCTTAGGCAAAGCTTCCCAGTGCGCCGGCAAGCCTAAATCGTGCGCCATGCAGCGAATTTTATGAGCAGACAGTCGCGTCAAGGCGGTCACGAAAATCGCCGAACTTGCCGTCGCGAACAATCCAATGCCGGGGATCAATGAGGCGAGCCCAACGAGCTTGACGACAGAAACCAGCACGCCCATCAAAAACACGGGCACCATACACCATGGCTTCAAGAGATCGATCGTGGCAATCGCGTGCTCAAAAAACAAGGGCAATCGCCCAAGAGCAAGTGCAGTAAACACCCAGAGCAAGAGCAGCAATTGCACGACCGGCAATAAAAACCCAGCCGCGAACGCGACGATCGCGACCTCTGGATAGCCCGACTCCCAGGTGATGACGATTGCGTCAAAAAACGAAGCCGCTTGTGCTTTGCCCGAGATCAACAGCGTTGCAACGGGGTACGCATTGGCGAGCGCGAAGCTGACCATCGCGGCCAGAAGCACCGCCAGCCATGCGTGAGGGCTAAAGACAGAGTACGTTTCAAGCACATGGTCGCAGCGTTCGCACTGCGCCCATTCGCCCGGAGCGAGCACAGGCCGCTGGTAGACCGCCCCGCAATGATGACAGGACAGCAAAAGCGGACCTGAGAACATCAGTGGGCCAACTCGGCTTCCTGATCAGAGCCTGATACAGACTTTTGAGCTTTATCGGTACCTTTATCGGTACGCGAGCCAAACGTCAACAACACTTTACCCTGATCATCAATATCAACAATAACCGAGCCACCATCAACGAGTTTGCCAAACAGCAATTCATCCGCCAATGCACGGCGAATCGTGTCTTGTATCAAACGCTGCATGGGCCGCGCACCCATCAGAGGATCGAAACCATTTTTGCCCAAGTGCGCACGTAGTGCATCGGTAAAGCTTGCGTCAACGCGCTTATCGTGCAGCTGATCTTCTAGCTGCATCAAGAACTTATCGACCACACGCAGAATCACAGCTTGATCAAGCTGTGCAAAAGGCACGATCGCATCTAAACGGTTACGAAACTCGGGTGAGAACAGACGCTTGATATCGCCCATTTCGTCACCGCTCGCACGGGTATTTGAAAAACCAATATTGGGTTTATTCAGGGCTTCAGCACCCGCGTTGGTGGTCATGACCAGAATCACATTACGAAAATCTGCTTTGCGCCCGTTGTTATCGGTGAGCGTGCCGTGATCCATGACTTGCAACAAAATATTGAATACATCGGGATGCGCTTTTTC
>CAIYCP010000238.1 GCA_903924715.1 uncultured beta proteobacterium | reverse complement strand
GACGAAGCCACTTCTGACTACGATCGTGAAAAATTGCAAGAGCGCGTGGCCAAGTTGGCCGGCGGTGTTGCTGTGATTCGCGTCGGTGCTGCTACCGAAGTCGAAATGAAAGAAAAGAAAGCACGCGTTGAAGATGCTCTGCATGCAACACGCGCTGCGGTCGAAGAAGGTATTGTTCCTGGCGGTGGCGTTGCGTTGATTCGCACGCGCGCTGTCGTGTCGAAAGTGAAGGGCGACAACGCTGACCAAGACGCTGGCATCAAGCTTGTGTTGCGCGCCATCGAAGAGCCTCTGCGCATCATCGTTGCAAATGCTGGTCACGAGCCAAGCGTTGTGGTCAACGAAGTTGCAAACGGCAAGGGTAACTACGGCTTTAACGCCGCTACCGGTGAATACGGTGACCTGGTCGAGCAAGGTGTGTTGGATCCAACTAAAGTCACGCGCACTGCATTGCAAAACGCAGCGTCTGTTGCCAGCTTGTTGCTGACAACTGAAGCCGCTGTTTGCGAATTGGCTGAAGACAAGCCAGCTGGTGGTGGTGGAATGCCCGGTGGTGATATGGGCGGCATGGGTGGAATGGGCGGCATGGGCTTCTAAGCTCTGCTTCTTATGGCTCGGGCTTTGGTCCGGGCACCCTTGTAAGATAAAAATCCAGACTTCGGTCTGGATTTTTTTATGCTGGTCGATATTGTGGTACGGGATTGAACTGCGTCGCTTGTGCACGCGCTCGAGTGGCGCCTGCGTGGGTATTTGTGCTGAGCAAAATACGCCACTTCGGTGCCGCTCGAGCGCTGGGGTGGGTTGATGCGGTGGAGCGCCTGCACGCTTGAACGGTTTGCGCGTGGGGCAGGGCTGACTTTGGGGGCGCCTGCGGGTATGCTTTGGAGCTATTCAATTAACTTGGTGGTTGAGGCATGAGTGAAGCGTCGCAGGTGCAAACGGTTTGGTCTGAGTCAGAGTTAAGTCGCTTGGCGACTCGGGCATTTCAGGGGCTTGGGTTGACTGAAACGGATGCTGCGGATGTTGTCAAAATCCTGGTGCTTGCAGATTTATTTGGCTTAAGCACGCACGGCTTGTCGCGGATTGAGTCGTATGGTGAGCGCTTGTTGGTGCAGGGGATTCGCGCGCGGCCCAACATTACGGTGCAAGCGCCGGCGCCGGCTTTACGGTTGGTTGATGGTGACAATGGCGTTGGGCCCTTGGTGGGCATGCATGCGCTGCGTGCGGCGATGGATGCGGCGCGTCAGTGTGGCATTGGGATGGCGTTTGCGCGCGGCAGTAATCATTTTGGGCCGATCTCGCCGTACTCACTGCTTGCGGCCGAAGAAGGCTTTGCCAGCGTGATCGGTAGTAACGCGACCACGACGATTGCGCCATGGGGCGGCAGCGATGCGCGTCTTGGTAATAGTCCGCTTGGTTTTGGTGTGCCAAACCCGGGGGGCTCGCCATTTTTGCTTGATATGGCAATGAGCGTGGTGGCGCGTGCCAAGGTACGTAATGCGTTAAAGCGTGGTGAGTCGATTCCTGATACGTGGGCGACTGACGACAAGGGCCGGGCCACCACTGACCCTAAAGCAGCACTGGATGGTTTTTTGTTGCCGATTGGTGGACATAAGGGTTACGGGCTTGCGTTGCTGGTCGATATGTTTGCAGGGCTCTTATCAAATGCGGCCTACCTTACGCACGTGAAGTCTTGGGTCGATGCGCCAGACGAGCCGCAAAATCTCGGACACTTTTTTATTTTGATTGATACGCGCATGTTGGGTTCAGCCCAATGGCTATCAGAACGCATGATGGATTTTGCGGCGATCTTGCATGACAGTCCTCCCGCTGTCGCAGGTAAACCCGTGATTGTTCCGGGTGAAATAGAATTAAAAGAAATGGCGCAACAGCGCACCACCGGCATTGTGCTTGAGGCTGCAACGGTAGCCTTATTGCTGCAGCACGCAAACGCCTAACAGGAGACGACCGTGCAGGATTGGACTTGGTTATGGATTCCGGCTTCGATTTTTGCTGCCGCCGCGCAGGCCGGGCGCAATGCCATCCAGCGTAGCCTCACCGAAAAACTCGGCACCCTCGGTGCGACGCAAGTCAGGTTTTTATACGGTTTTCCGTTTGCCGCCTTGTTTGCTGCCGTTGCGCTTTTTGCAACGGGGTCTAGCTTTCCAAAGATGGACCTGACCTTTGCTTTGTTTGTCCTTGCGGGTGCAGTTTCTCAAATTGCAGCGACAGCCTTAATGCTCGCAGCGATGCGTCAACGGGCTTTTGTCGTGGTAACGGCCTGGACGAAAACCGAGCCCGTACAAGTTGCGGTATTCGGTTTAGTGGTGTTGGGTGACACCATCTCGTGGCTTGCGATGGTTGCAATTATTGTGGCCACGACGGGTGTGACCATTATGGCGCGCAAGCCAGCCAGTGGGCAACAAGAGGGCTCCGCTTGGCAGCCAGCAGCCTTGGGGTTATTGGCAGGAGCATGTTTTGCGATTGCGGCCGTGACGTTCAGGGGGGGTATTCTGGCCTTGGGCGATGGTCATTTTTTGATGCGCGCCTCACTGACGCTCGCATGCGGCCTGGGCGTGCAAACCCTGCTGCTTGCAGCGTGGATGATGACCTTTCATTATGAGGCTTGGGTGCGCTGCTTACAGGCCTGGCGTATTTCAATCTGGGGCGGCCTGTTAGGCGCTTCGGCCTCTGAGGGTTGGTTTCTGGGGTTTGCGTTGACCGCCGCGGCGAACGTACGAACCTTGGGTCTTGTCGAGGTGTTGTTTGCCCAGTTGCTGTCTTGGCGTGTGTTCTCTAGCAAAAGCACCCGGCAAGAAACGATTGGCACCGTGCTGATTGTGCTGGGCGTAGCTTGCTTGCTGTTGACGTCAACTTAAAGCAACGGGATCCGCTTGGCGGCAGTATCGGCCGCCGGCGTGCCTTTGTAGTCTTTGACAATGCGTTGCAGCGTCGCTTTTGCCCCAGGGCGATTGTTGAGTTCTACCTGGCAACTCGCAATTAATAGCAAGGCGTCGGGCGTACGCGTTTCATTCGGATATTTTTTGGTCATTGCTTCAAGCGTGGTGATGGCACTCTTGAAATCTTTTGACGCATAGCGACTACTGCCTAGATAAAATTGAGCAGTCGGCGTGAGTTTGCTATCTGGGTAGAGCGTCAAAAAGGCCGTTAGATTTTCAGTCGCCTCTTTGTACTGACCTTTGCGAAAGCTTTCGATTGACTGGTCAAAGGCGGATTGCTCTCGCGGATCGGCCGATTTGGCATCAGGTGCGCGCGCGCCCGAGGTGCCTCCGGGCGATCCAGGGCCACTGCTGGGTCGACCAAGCTGCTCCATATCGCCGCGTAGACGTACGACTTCTTGCTCGAGCGCTTCAATCTGGTCGGCGAGTTGAAGGCGTGCGCGTTGATTGGCTTCGGTGAGCACTTTGATTTGTTGACGCAGTTCAACAATGGCTTTGCGAGCATCATCATCCGCAAAGGCAAGCGCAGACTGGCTGATCGTCAAGCTGCAAATCATGAGCAACCCAGTGCCCAGTGCGCGCTTAGAGACGGTGGTGATAAACATGAATAATCCCTTTTAAAGCAACAAGGCGGCTAGTGAGCCGCCCTGTGTCGTTCAGTTCACAACCTTGAGCTTAACGCTTGTAATTGAAATCTGCACGACGATTTTCAGCGTAATCCGCATCAGAGTTGCCTAACGCTTTAGGCTTTTCTTTGCCGAGGCTGATGGTTTCGACTTGAGTGTCAGACACGCCTAACAGCGTCAGCATGCGACGCACGGCTTCGGCGCGACGTTGACCAAGTGCCAGGTTGTACTCAGAACCGCCGCGCGCGTCAGTATTACCTTCGATGATCACGCGTTGTTGAGGCGCACTTGCGAGGTACTTACCATGCGTTTCGACCAGCGAGCGATACTGTTCGCTGACTGTGTAGCTATTGAAGTCAAAGTAAACAGAGCGCTGTTTAGCCAAGATACTTTGTGGATTGAACGGATCGAGAATACCCGAGCCGTCGGCGCCGCCAGCCCCAGCTTTGTCGTCGAGAGAAACCGAACTACAAGCGGCCAAACTGGCAGCCAGGACGGCGATGGTGAGACCTTTTGCGATGCGCGACATGATGGATCCTTTAAGAGGAGATTCAACTGTTATTGAGAAAACGGGCCCCAGGTGGGTTCGCGTATTTCGCCATTCAGAACCGACAATGTTTGACGAACGCGTCCATCACTGGATACCCCCGCCAATACACTTCGACCGCCCTGAACTGCGGCATACAGAACTTGCATTCCATTAGGAGCAAAACTCGGAGACTGATCGTCGCGCCCGTCAGTGAGCAAGGACTCTGCGCCAGTTGCTAAGTTGAGGGACGCGATACGGTATGAACCGTCTCGACGAGTCACTGTCAGCAAAGTTTTACCATCCGGAGAAACTCTAGGTGAGATATTGTAACCGCCGCTGAACGAAATGCGGCGCGGCTCGCCACCATCGAGCCCTGTTTGATAAATTTGAGGGCTGCCACTGCGATCGCTCGTGAAGTAAATTGAGCGCCCATCCGGAGCAAAGGTGGGTTCGGTATCAATCAGCGGCGAGCGGGTGACACGGCGCAGATTTGCACCATCGTTGGCACCCAAGGTGTAGATTTGTGACAAACCATCACGCGTGAGAACAACGGCTAGCGTATTGCC
The DNA here is from genome assembly GCA_903924715.1 of uncultured beta proteobacterium. Taxonomy (GTDB): domain Bacteria; phylum Pseudomonadota; class Gammaproteobacteria; order Burkholderiales; family Burkholderiaceae_B; genus Zwartia. The sequence continues at coordinate 12,634 of CAIYCP010000238.1, read as the reverse complement.
GTCGGGCGACCAAGCAGGCGCAGAGTTGTTGCCCTTGTAATTGGCGACTGGCGAGCGTTTGCTTGTGGTGAGATGGTGCACATACACCACGGGTTTGCCAGATTCAAAGCTGACGTAGGCCAGGCGGGTACCATCGGGCGACCAAGCAGGCGAAATAATGGGTTCGCGCGATCTTAAGGCGACCTGCGGACTTTGCCCATCAGCATCGGCGATTTGCAGTTCATAGGTTTTGCCTTGCTTGAGGACATAGGCAATACGGGTCGCAAACACACCTTTGATGCCGGTGATTTTTTCATAAATTCGATCGGCGATTTGATGTGAGATGCGCCGCAGCTCTTTTTCAGTCCCTGAAAATGAGACCCCATCAAGCGGGCCGCGCTTGACTGTGTCGCCGAGTCGGTATTTGATTTCAAATCGACCATCCGGCAAGCGAACAACTGTGCCATAGGCGATAAAGTCTGCCCCACGCGTGCGCCACTCGTCATACGCAATGGCCGTATCAACGTTCAGTGCGACACCTGAGGTGCTAATGAGGTTGAATTGCCCCGAACGCGTCAAATCAGCGCGGATGATCTCTGCGATTTGGCTGCCAGCGGCGTCGCCGCTAAAGTCAGCAACCGCCACGGGGTATTGTTGTGCCCCAGTGCCTGAGATGTCGACGCGCAGCTGTGCCCGTGCGATACCGACATGGCACAAGGCGATTACAGTGATCAGACTCGCAAATAGCCAGCCAGCGAATGCGAGGCTAAACGTCTTGGCGTTGGTCAGCAGGTGGTGGGGTCGGTCAAGCGTCATATGGCGTGGGCTCCTGTCAATCATACATATTGTAATTGACGTCGATGTAACCAGGGTAGCTGCCTGTTGATGGTCTTGGGAAGGGCGTGCAACGCCGAATTCCGGTTTCGACCGCACGGTCAAAGTTGACGTTGCCCGAGGACTTGGTCATCCTGACATCGGCGATTTGACCGTCAGGCTTCAAGCTCACCCTGTACTGCGCAGCTGGGTTGCCCGCTGAGCCGCGGGGAGGGGGCGGAAACGATACTCCAGGCTGTACGCAGGCTCGCACCTTAGCGCCGTAGCCATCGTCGCGTCCGCCACCTGCTTGGTTACGGTCTGCTGTGCCCCCAGGGATCCCCGCCGCGCCCAACGCATCGCCACGCATCATCTCTTTTAACGCCTGATCCTTGGCTGCACGCGCGGCTGCCTCGTCCTTCGCCTTTTTCTCGGCGGCGGCTACTTTCGCGGCTTCTTCTTTGGCTTTTTTGGCAGCCTCTTCTTTTAGTTTTTTCTCAGACTCTTCTTTTTCTTTCTTCTCGGCGGCTACTTTTTCAGCAAGTAGTTTTTTCTCAGCGTCTTCTTTTGTGCGTTTATCCGCTTCGAGGCGTTCGGCATCTCGACGGCGTTGTTCTAACCGCTCAGCCTCTTTGATTTTTGCCAGCTCTAGTTCTTTTTTGATGCGTTCTTTTTCTTTGATTGCATCTTCAGCAGCCTTTTTTTCGGCGGCTTCTTTTGCAGCGTTTTCGCGCTCAAGCCTTTCTTGCTCGCGACGACGCTTGGCCTCTTGTTCGAGTGCAATTTCCGGGTCCACTTGCGGGATGGGCGCCGCAGTTGGCGCCACCGGGGGAGGTGGTGGTGGAGGTGGCGGGGGAGGCGGTGGCTCGGGTTTGGGCTCGGGCGCAGGTTCTGGCTTTGGAGCAGGTGTGGGCTCAGCGGGCTTGGGCGCAGGGTTTGCCGGGCTGTTGCCTTCGGCAACGAGCATCACCTGCAGCGGCCCCTGGGTTTCAGTTTTCCAGTCAAGCCCAATGACAAGCATGAGCACCAAGATTAGATGAGTCAGTAAAGCCAACGCTAAGGCGCGCAGATTCATGGACTGCCGAGGAGGCAGCATTGGGCCACGTACCATCTTGGGAATGCGAGGCTTCATGAGTAATAGAAGGTCTTAAACGAGTTTGGCATTAACGCGCTTAACGCTTTGTAGGCTTTGCATTGGGAGCCGGGGCGGTGTTGCCTTTTTGATCCACCAACAACCCAAGTTTTGTTACGCCATTTTTACGTAGGTCCTCCATGACTTTCATCACCACGTCGTAGGGTACTTTGCCATCAGCACCAATGACGACTGGCTGATCGGGCTTAAGCTCAGATAAAATTGTTTGGGCTAAAGCGTTGCGCTCAACGGGCCTATATGTTTGACCTGGCTCGCGCTTGCGCCACGACACTTTGCTGTCTTCGGTGATTTGGATTTCGATCGGAGTTAGAGGCACATTGGCTGCTTGACCGACAGAGGGCAACTCAATCACGCCAGGTGTGATCAAAGGCGCGGTGACCATAAAAATCACCAATAAGACGAGCATGACGTCGATATACGGCACGACGTTGATCTCGTTTTTGAGGCGCCGCCCTCGCCCAGAATTCGAGCGTACCGAAGACATTAATGCACCTGCCGCTGCAGAATGTTCAAGAACTCATCGACAAAAGACTCAAAGCGAATCGATAGCCGATCAATGTCATGGGTGTAGCGGTTATATGCGACGACTGCCGGAATCGCGGCAAACAGGCCGATGGCGGTGGCAATCAGGGCCTCGGCAATGCCTGGGGCCACCGAGGCAAGCGTGGCTTGTTGCACGTTGGCCAGACCCACAAACGCGTGCATGATGCCCCAGACCGTGCCGAGTAGGCCAATATATGGGCTAACCGAACCCGCTGAGGCCAGGAAGTTTAAGTGCGACTCGAGTTCATCCATTTCACGTTGAAACGCGGCACGCATGGCGCGGCGGGCACCATCAAGCGTTGGTGCGGTGCCGGGAGTTGCACCGGTGCGGCGTGCTTTGGTGAACTCTTCCATACCAGCATGAAAGATGCGGGCTAAGGCACCGCTTTCGTTCAAACGATCGGCAACCGACGCATCAAGCTCGTTGAGATCACCACCCGACCAGAAGTCATCTTCAAAGCTTCTTGTTTGCGTCAGCGATTTTTTGATCGTGGCACGTTTTGAAAAAATGAAGGTCCAAGACACAATCGAGACTACGATCAAGAGCAGCATGATCAGTTGCACGGGAATGCTGGCGTTCAAGACCAGCGTGAGCATTGACATGTCGGAGGTAGTTGGCATCAATTATTCCTGAATAGTGACAGCAAATTTAGTTCGTACCGATTTTGGAATTGCAGCGATTCGCATGTTAACGGTTTCTACGCAACAGACTTGGATATCACTTTGCGTTAGAAGTTCGCCCTCACAGCGAATGGTTTGGTGGAAGTGTAACGAAGCTCGGCCCATTCGTGTGACTTCGCTTTCGATTTGTAACAAATCATCGAGGCGGGCGGGTTTCAGGTACCGAATATTGAGTTCAGTCACCATAAAGGCCCGTTGTTCTTGTGCCGCAACCGTCGATTGGTTCACGCCGACCGCGCGCAGCCACTCGGTACGGCCACGCTCCATAAATTTTAGATAATTGGCGTAAAAGACGACACCACCCATGTCGGTGTCTTCGTAGTACACCCGCACATCAAAGCGATGTTTAAGGGCCGGTGGTTTGGGCAGCATATGCTTAGGTCATTGCCAAGCGAGCCACCGCTTGGTTCACGCATTCTGCAAGCGAGAGCCGCGTGGCTTCAGTTTCGGTGCGGCCCAGTAGCTCAACGACGCCTTCTTTCAGACCGCGATCGCCCACTGTGATTCTGAGTGGTGGGCCAATGAGCTCCCATTCTGCAAACATGATTCCTGGACGTAAATCACGATCATCCAGGATCACGTCAACGCCCTGACTTTTGAGTGAGGCATAGAGTGCTTCGCAGGCCGTCCGGACCTCTTCGCTTTTGCCCCAGCCTACCCCACATATGACTACTTCGAAAGGCGCTAGCGCGCGCGGCCAGACAATGCCTTTGGCATCGTGATTCTGTTCAATCGCAGCGCCAACCAGACGTGTGACGCCAATGCCATAGCAGCCCATCTCCATGAGTGCAGGCTTGCCAGTCTCATCTAGAAAAGTCGCTTTTAATGCTTCAGAATATTTTGTTCCCAGGTAAAACACATGGCCCACTTCAATGCCGCGTTGAATCGCAAGGTGACCCTTGCCGGATGGCGCCTGATCGCCCGCGACCACGTTACGCAGATCGACCACCAAATCGGGTTCGGGCAAGTCGCGCACCCAGTTCACCCCAGTTAGGTGAGCGTTTTCTTGGTTCGCACCGCAGATGAAATCGCTCATCTGTGCCGCCGTTTGGTCTGCGATGACTTTGAGCGGGCGTTTTGTGTTGACGGGGCCCAGATAACCAGGTTTGCAGCCAAAATGCTCGACGATTTCTGCTTCAGTAGCAAATCTGAAGCCTTTGTTCAGCCCAGGAATCTTACCCACTTTAATTTCATTGAGTTCGTGATCGCCGCGCAGCAAAAGCAGCCAGATTTGAGCGGGTTGATCTGCAAGTTCGGTGGCAAGCACGATCGATTTAATGGTTTGAGTGAGCGGCACACCTAATTGCTCTGCAACGGCTTCGCATTTGGCTGCCCCAGGGGTGGGTTCGACTTTCATCGTCGCGCCTGGCGCGCCGCGCTGAGCAATCAGGCACGGGGCCACCGCCAGTTCGATATTGGCGGCATAGTCTGAAGCAGGGTCGTACACGATCAGGTCTTCACCAATATCCGCAATCACCTGAAACTCATGGCTTTGTGAACCACCGATTGAGCCGGTATCCGCCGAGACCGCCCTAAAGGTGAGCCCCATGCGTTGAAAAATCTTCATATAAGCATCAAACATGATTTGATAGCTTTTTTGAGCGCTGGTGACGTCACGGTCAAACGAATATGCATCTTTCATTGTGAATTCGCGTCCGCGCATGACACCAAAGCGGGGGCGGCGTTCGTCACGAAATTTAGTCTGAATATGATAAAAATTGACAGGTAACTGTCGCCAGCTTTGAATTTCATTGCGTGCGATATCGGTGATGACTTCTTCAGAAGTCGGCTGCAGCACAAAATCGCGGCCGTGCCGATCTTTCATTCGCAAAAGCTCGGGGCCGTATTGCTCCCAGCGGCCAGATTCAACCCAGAGCTCTGCAGGTTGTACAACCGGCATCAATAGTTCGAGGGCACCTGCGGCATTCATCTCTTCGCGAATGATATTTTCGATCTTGCGAATGACGCGTAAGCCGAGCGGCATATAACTATAAATACCGCCTGCTAGTTTACGAATCAAGCCAGCACGCATCATTAATTGATGGCTGGTGATTTCGGCGTCGTTAGGGGCTTCTTTGAGAGTGCTGATATGAAAGGCGGATGCGCGCATGGATGGCTGCTAAATTTTATTAGGGCAAATTACCCAACAGGTACGTATAATCGACTGCAATTGTATTGAATTCGCAGGGAGTGGCCATGCTTGATCGCGAAGGCTACCGTCCTAACGTTGGCATTATCCTCGTTAATCAAAAAAACGAGGTCTTTTGGGGTAAGCGCATTCGGGAACACGCTTGGCAGTTCCCGCAGGGCGGCATCAATCAGGGCGAAAGCCCGATGCAGGCCATGCTTCGCGAGCTTCATGAAGAGGTCGGTTTGTTGCCCGACCATGTCCGCGTGTTAGGCCGGACGCGTGAGTGGTTGCGTTATGACGTGCCGGATACCTTTATCCGGCGCGAATCACGCGGGCACTATAAGGGTCAAAAGCAGATTTGGTTTCTGCTGCGTATGCTTGGGCGCGACACCGATGTATGTCTTCGAGCCACCGCGCATCCAGAATTTGATGCGTGGCGCTGGAGTCCCTATTGGGTGTCTCTGGATGACGTGATCGAATTTAAACGCGACGTATACACCCAGGCGCTAAACGAGTTGTCTTCACTGATTTTCAAGCGGGCTCAAGAGTCGATCGAGCCAGACATGGGTCAACCCACCCCTGAACAAAGCTCGCAACGTACCGCTTAGGCAAAAAAAAGCAGTGCATCTCTGCACTGCTCACCCTAGCTGATGACTGCAGCCTTTTTTAACGCAGGCGCTTAATCAAGCTAGAAGTATCCCAACGGCCGCCGCCCATCTTCTGAACATCGGCATAAAACTGATCAATCAAGGCAATGCTAGGAACGCGCGCGCCGTTGCGGTTGCACTCGTCCATCACTAGGCCTAAATCTTTACGCATCCAGTCAACGGCAAAGCCAAATTCGAACTTGTCGTCAACCATAGTAGTGCCGCGGTTATCCATCTGCCAGCTTTGGGCCGCACCCTTGCCGATGACCTCGATCACCTGCTTCATGTCTAAGCCCGCAGCTTGCCCGAAGGCGATGCCTTCAGACAGGCCTTGCACTAAACCAGCGATACAAATTTGATTCACCATCTTGGCCAACTGACCAGCACCAGCAGGGCCAACGAGGGTGACTGCACGCGCCATGACTGCAATGACGTCTTTGACTGCTGCAAATTCTGCAGCGTCGCCGCCGCACATGACGGTCAGCATGCCGTTGACCGCACCTGCTTGGCCGCCCGATACTGGGGCATCGATAAAGCGTAGCGACTTCTGTTTGGCTAATGCGCTGAGCTCACGCGCAATCAAAGCTGACGCCGTAGTGTGATCGACAAAAGTTGCGCCAGCGGACATGCCCGCAAAGGCACCATCAGCGCCTAAGACGATGCTACGCAGGTCGTCGTCATTGCCGACGCACGCGAACACGATCTGCGCACCCTGAGCGGCCTCACGAGGGGTGGCGCATGCGCGTCCTCCAAACTCTTTAACCCAGGCTTGCGCTTTTTGCGCATTGCGGTTGTAAACCGTGACGTCATGCCCAGCGGTCGCCAAGTGACCTGCCATGGGTAACCCCATCACCCCCAGTCCGATGAAAGCAACTTTGGTGGGGGTGGATGGTTCGTACATTTTGCTATTGATGCTAGACATTCATTTACTCTTCTACAAAGGCTTCTTCACGCTTCTTCTTGATAGAAGGCAACGCAACGATGACCACTAGTATTGCGGCCACGCCAAGCAGCGAGGCAGACAGCGGCCGATCAATAAAGGTGCTGTAGTTGCCGCGCGACAAGAGCAGGGCGCGACGGAAGTTTTCTTCCATTAGCGGGCCCAAGACCAAGCCTAGCAGTAACGGAGCGCCTTCGCACTTCAGTTTGGCCCACAAGTAACCAATGATGCCAAAGCATGAGGTGGTCATGATGTCAAAGGTGTTGTAGTTCAGTGAATACACACCAATGGTACAAAACACCAAGATCGCAGGGAACAAGATCTTGTAAGGCACTTTGAGCAGTTTGACCCAAATTCCAACAAGCGGCAGGTTCAGCACGATCAACATCAGGTTGCCGATCCACATCGAGGCAATCAAGCCCCAAAATAGTTGGGGGTGACTTGACATCACCTGCGGACCCGGCTGAATGTTGTGAATCGTCATGGCACCGACCATCAACGCCATTACAGCGTTGCTGGGGATACCGAGGGTCAGCAGAGGAATAAACGAGGTTTGAGCACCTGCGTTATTCGCAGCCTCGGGGCCCGCGACACCGGCAGGGTGGCCCTTGCCGAAGCGTTCTGGATTACGCGAGATTTTCTTTTCAAGGGTGTAAGCCGCAAAAGACGACAACACTGCGCCGCCGCCTGGCAAAATCCCGAGCATTGAGCCTAGCGCTGTGCCGCGTACCACAGCAGGCCAAGCCTCTTTGAACTCTTGCATGTTGGGATACAGCGAGCCGATTTTTGCCGCGATTTCAACCCGATTTTCTCTGAGTTCAAGATTGCTCATGATCTCAGCGAAACCGAACACGCCCATTGCAACGATTGCAAAATCCAAACCGTCTTGCAATTCAGGCACGCCGAAGTCAAAGCGGGCCACGCCCGAGTTCACGTCGGTACCGACCATGCCAAGCAACAGGCCGAGCAAGATCATGCAAATGGCTTTGATCAATGAGCCCGAAGCCAGCACGACCGCGCCAACCAAACCCAACACCATCAGCGAGAAGTATTCGGCAGGACCGAATTTAAAGGCAACTTCAGCCAACGGCGGTGCAAATGCAGCCAACAGAATAGTCGAGACGGTACCCGCAAAAAACGAGGCTAAGCCCGCAATGGACAACGCAGCACCCGCGCGACCATTTTTGGCCATCGCGTGTCCGTCTAGGGTGGTGACCACCGAAGATGTTTCACCCGGCAAGTTCACCAGAATGGCGGTCGTTGACCCACCATATTGGGCGCCGTAGTAAATGCCGGCCAACATGATCAGGCCCGCGATCGGGGGCAACACATAAGTAATAGGCAGCAGCATGGCAATGGTTGGCACAGGGCCTAGGCCAGGCAAAACGCCCACCAAGGTGCCAAGCAAACAGCCAAGCAATGCGTAAGTAAGGTTTTCGGGCGTAAAGGCTACGCCGAAACCCATATACAAATTATTGAGTAAGTCCATGAACGGGTGCTCCTTAGTTCAGACCGAGAAAGGCGGGCCAAATTGGGAATACCAACTTGAGGCCTTTAACAAACGACAGCCAGCACAGAACCGTCAGGAAGACCGCATTGGCACCGGTAACTTTCCAGTCGTGTTCGTGGCTAGCAAAACTGCTGATCGCGACAAGCAAGAACAGAGAAATAATCAGACCCATCGGGCGCAGGAGCAAGCCGAATATGACGATCGCCGAAATGATAATGGCCAGAATCTTAAAATCGAACCTGGCGACCTCAGTCTCTTCAGCTTTTGGACGCAGCGCGCCAATCAAAATGACGGCACCTAAAATTGCCATAATGATGCCAAGCCAGTGGGGAAAATAGCCAGGGCCCATCCGGGCGGCTGTGCCCATTGAGTAACTGGTGGCTTTCCAGGCGAATCCAAGGCCGAGTAGGATGAACATCACCCCTGACCAGAAGTCCTGTTTATTTCTAAGCTGCATGGTGGGTAGCTCCTTAACTGCGCTGCTAAAAAAATTTGTTGAAACGGTGAGCACACATATTTAGTTGTGTACTCGACTCTGCCGAATCCCAGCCCTATTTGATATTTTTGTCAGAGAGACAGCAAGGTTTGCATGGTAATTGAGTGCGCGCTCAAAGCAAACCCTGAACTTACCCCTAGAGGATGGGGTTTTCCCTAGGCTTGTGTGAATTTGCCCACAAAAGGTGCTGAAAGACACAAAGGATGAACACTTTTTAACCATTTTGCTTCCAGCACAAGATCCCTAACATAGTTTTCTGAACGCTAACTGACAAAACGCCCACCTTTATTTTTTATTAGATCAAAACTAAGAGGTTTATGCGGTGCTGAGCGGGGGGGCACGCGGCGTCTCGCACGAACGTTCATTTTTGCTTTACGATATCGTCATGCTTCAAGATCTTGATCAACTTTCAACGCGGTTGGCGACGCTGATTGCCCATACCCAGCAGCTCGACGCTGACTGTCAGGCGCTGCGCGCTAGCCTGTCTCAAGTGCAGGCAGAGCGAGATGCTTTGCAAGCAAAACTCACTCAAGAGGGCACACAGGCGAAGGCCTTGACGCGCAAGGTTGATGCCTACGCCTCTGAACAGGCTGCCCTGCAAGGCTCCCTTGACTTGTTTAAGCAAGAACACACAACGCTGCAGGCTCAGTTGCAATCGCGCGAACACGAGGTCACTACGCTGCGAGAGGTAACCGCGCAGGCGCGCGAACGAATAGAGGCTGTGCTTGAGCGTTTGCCTGGCGCCCCACCCGCACAAGAGGCGCAATAAATGGAACGCGTTGATATCTCTATTTTGGGTCGAGAATATTCTTTGGCTTGTCCGCCTGAAGAGAAAAACACGCTGGCCGCAGCGGCTCAGCATGTCAGCCAATTAGCCGGGCGCATTCAAGGTACGGGCAAGGTTTCCGGCAACGAACGTATTGCAGTGATGGCGGCGATTCAGGTGGCCGTTGAGTTGTTGTCAGTCAAAGCGCCAGACGGCACCCTAGGTGGGTTGGCTGTTGGCGACTTCAAGCGTAGAATTGACGACATGAATGCGATGCTTGACGCGGCCCTACCAAAGGCTTCGTCTAAGTCGCGCTAAACAAACGTTGTGTAGAGCTTTGCCTCGCACGCTAAAGTTTGTCCCTGCTGTGTTCGTGACTAGGTCATATATTCTCAGAACCAATGCTTATGGCATACATAGGTTGCGGGATAGTTCGGCGGGTATGCGGGTCTCTAGCAGACGCGCTCAAAGTCAACAGATCGCGGCCAACTTGAACTTACGGTTCGAGATGCCGGCCTAAACGGCACGAGCGGGGCATCTATACCAACGAGTCTGTGAATCACAGGCTCGTTGTTTGGTTGATTCGCCTGCTTAAGGTTGTCGACGCGCCCATAAGAACAAGCTTGCGCCTGCTGCAATCATTGGCAGAGAGAGCCACTGCCCCATTGACAATCCGGCAGCTAGTAAGCCCAAAAAATTATCTGGCTCACGGGCAAACTCAGCAGCAAATCTAAAAATCCCATAGCCCACTAAAAACACAGCACTGATCTGTCCCGTCGGACGAGGTTTATTGGCAAACCACCAAACCAACACAAATAACGCCAAGCCCTCAAGGCCGAGCTGATAAAGCTGGGAGGGATGCCGGGCAATGCCATCGCCACTTTGTGCAAAGACCATCGCCCAGGGGAGTGTGCTGGGTCTACCCCACAGTTCACCATTAATAAAATTACCTAGTCGCCCAGCGGCGAGTGCGAGCGGAATGAGTGGCGCGACAAAGTCACTGACTTCAAAAAATTTGTAGCCTCGACTGCGCGCAAGCCAAAACATCATGGTCAAAACGCCAAGCAGGCCACCATGAAAAGACATACCACCTTCCCAGAGATAGGTGATTTCAAGCGGGTGAGTAAAGTAATAGGCGGGCTTATAAAACAGCACATAGCCCAGGCGCCCGCCAGCGATTACCCCTAAGACGCCATAAAAAATCAGATCTTCAAGGTCGCGCAAGCTGAGCCGTGATTTGCCGTGCGCGATGCGCCACCGCCCAAGCAGCCAGGCAGAGCCAAACCCGACTAAATACATCAAGCCATACCAATGAATGGCTAAGGGCCCTAGGCGCAGCGCGACAGGGTCAAAATTCGGAAATTGCAGCATCGCAGGCAACCAGTCAAAAGATGTCCGATAATAACCCTTGATATTCTGGGCCGATCTGTTTTGACAGATTGCCCCGAGAGCGGTTAGCTTGCAAAGCTACCTCATATTTTTTGTTATCCAATCTTAGGTGTTCATTCATGGCAAATAACGAGCGTTCTAAACACATTACCGAGGGCGTCACCCGTGCGCCGAACCGTTCGATGTATTACGGCATGGGCTACAAAGAAACGGACTTTGCAAACCCTATGATCGGGGTCGCCAATGGGCACTCGACTATTACGCCTTGCAATAGCGGCCTGCAGCCGCTTGTCGATGCCGCGATTGCCGCGATCCGCGCGGCGAAGGCCAATCCTCAAGTGTTTGGCACGCCGACGATTTCAGATGGTATGTCGATGGGTACTGAGGGAATGAAATACTCGCTCGTTTCGCGCGAAGTCATTGCGGACTGTATTGAAACGGCGGTGCAAGGTCAGTGGATGGATGGCGTGGTGGTGGTGGGCGGTTGCGATAAAAATATGCCAGGCGGCATGATTGGTATTGCGCGTATGAACGTGCCCGGAATCTATGTTTATGGTGGCACGATCAAGCCTGGTTCGCATAAAGGGCGTGATTTAAATATTGTGTCGGTATTTGAGGCTGTGGGCGAATTCACGATGGGTCGAATGAGCCAAGAGGATTTCAAAGCAATCGAACAAAAGGCGATTCCCGGCTCTGGCTCTTGCGGGGGCATGTATACGGCGAACACGATGAGTTCGGCGTTTGAGGCGATGGGAATGGCGCTGCCTTATTCAAGCACGCTGGCAAATGAAGACCAGGTTGCGATCGATAACGCGTCCGAAGCCGCACGGGTCTTGGTCGATGCGGTACGACACAACCGCAAACCGCGTGACATCATTACGCGCAAGTCGCTTGAAAATGCAGTGGCCGTGATTATGGCGATTGGCGGTTCGACCAACGCAGTGCTGCACTTTCTTGCCATTGCCCACGCGGCCGAAGTGCCTTGGACGATTGATGATTTCGAAAAAGTGCGCCAACGTGTGCCGGTGTTGTGTGATTTGAAACCATCGGGTCAATTTTTAACGGTCGACCTGCATCGTGCAGGCGGTGTACCGCAGGTCATGAAGATTTTGCTCAATGCGGGCCTACTGCACGGCGACTGCATGACAATTACGGGCAAAACGATCGCAGAGGTCTTAAAAGATGTGCCCGACCAACCGCCAGCCGGCCAGCAGGTGATTCGACCCATCACTAACGCCATGTACAAACAAGGCCATTTGGCGATTCTGAAAGGCAACCTCTCGCCAGAGGGCTCAGTGGCCAAGATTACTGGTCTTAAAAATCCTGTGATCACGGGACCTGCACGCGTCTTTGACTCTGAGGATGATGCCATGGCTGCGATTATGGAGCAAAAAATTACGCATGGCGATATCGTGGTGATTCGCTACGAGGGCCCCAAGGGCGGTCCAGGTATGCGTGAAATGTTGGCGCCAACCTCGGCCTTAGTGGGCCAAGGTCTAGGCGAAACAGTCGGTCTGATCACGGATGGACGCTTTTCTGGCGGCACTTGGGGAATGGTGGTTGGCCACGTTGCACCCGAGGCCTAT
>CAIYCP010000237.1 GCA_903924715.1 uncultured beta proteobacterium | reverse complement strand
TCTAAAGCAAATTGAAATGTGCATGCTGCAAAGTTGTATGATGCCCCGCAGCATAGGTGCTCCGCGCAATCGCATCTCGCTGATTTCTTGCTCGCTCGGTGCGATTAACATCTTCAGAGGTAATCACCCGGGGAGCATAGCAAGTTCGTGCTGTTGCCACAGCATTATTAAACGGCTCCGCAAAAGCGTTCACCAACGTGGCGCGAATAGGATGCCGCATCGCAGCTTCAACAACAGGCTTGTACAACTGAGCACGAGGATCTGATATTTCACCAACAGTCTGGACCATGATCTTTCACATGGCCCGCGAAGCCACAAAAAGCAAGAGGCGACAGATGCTTTTGTGTTGCTGTTGAAAAACTCTTCGCTTTATGGGCTCAACCAAGCTTTGGGCTTTTGCAAAACAGCCAACAACTCAGCTTCTTGGCTGCCCTCTTCTGGAGGATTCGGGTTGTACTCCCAACGAGAGGTTAACGGCAGAGACATTAAAATACTTTCAATTCGGCCCGTGGTTTTTAAGCCAAACACCGTGCCCCGATCGTACACCAAATTAAATTCGACATACCGCCCACGCCGCAATTGCTGCCAACGCTTGTGCTCTTCGGTGTAGGGCATCTGCCAGCGGCGCTCAAGAATCGGCAAATACGCCGGTAAAAATGCCGCAGCACACGCGCTGACAAAATCAAACAGGGCAAGGGGGGCCCGATCACGCAAATCATCAAAAAAAATGCCGCCAATACCGCGGGTTTCACCCCGATGAGGCAAATAAAAATAAGTGTCGCACCATGCCTTAAAACGCGGATAAAAAGTAAGATCGTGCTTTTGGCAAGCGTTGGCATGCACCTGATGAAAATGCTTAGCATCTTCTTCAAACAAATAAGACGGGGTTAAATCAGCGCCGCCGCCAAACCACCACGATCCTGGGGTTGTGCCGTCACCGCGCTCAAAATAGCGATAGTTCGCATGCACCGTCGGCGCCATCGGGTTATGGGGGTGCAACACCAAACTTATCCCGACCGCCGAAAAACGCAGAGTCTCCTCCCCCACAAGCCCTTGCCCACCGCCCATGCTGCGGGCTGCTTCCTCTGAAAGCTTCCCCCGTACCACCGAAACCCCAACCCCTGCTTTTTCAAACACCCGGCCGTTTTGTAAAACCCGGCTGGTGCCCCCACCGCCCTCTGGGCGCACCCAAACATCAGTGCAAAATTGGGCACCGCCCTCTAACGCTTCTAAGGCAGTGCAAATAGAGTCTTGGGTGCGACGCACCATCGACTCCATGTGATGAAGCATGACAGGGGGTTCAAGCGGCAAAAGAGATCTCAATCAAGCCGTGATTAACGGCGCTCATTGGTGTTAAAAAAACGCAATACCGCTAAAAACATATTGATAAAATCCAAATACAACACCAAAGCGCCATGAATCGCCAAATTACCAGCGCCATAGGTAACACTGTACATGTGTCGCAACCGTTGATTGTCGTAGGCCGTCAGCCCCGCAAAAATCAAGACCATCGCGCAGCTGGTCACAAAATGAATGGCTTCATTATGAAAAAACATGTTCATCAATGAAGCTAAAATAACACCGATCAAGCCGATAAACATAAACTGGCCCACAGGGGTCAAATCACGTTTGGTCAAGCTGCCATAGACC
>CAIYCP010000236.1 GCA_903924715.1 uncultured beta proteobacterium | reverse complement strand
GTGATCGGAATGATCGAGATTTTTGCCGCCTACCGCCCAGATGGCTCCGATCCGACCGAATTGGCACGAGGCATCTCGATCGCACTCTACAACACCGGTTTTGGCATATTAATTGCCGTGCCTGCCGTCATTGCCCACCGTTATTTCAAATCGCGCGTCGACGACCTCTTGCTGAGCCTTGAGCAGGCAACCCGCCAGGTACGAGATGGCCTGAGGGCCTGACATAACATGCGCTTTCGCAAATCCGACGACGAGCCACTTGAAATCAATCTGATTCCCTTGATTGACGTACTGCTGGTGATGTTAATTTTTTTGGCCGCCACCACCACCTTCATGCGCCAACAAGCACTCAAAATCACCTTACCGCAAGCCTCGGCCGAGACTGTCGCGATACAAGGGATTGAAATCAGCATTCACGAATCCGGACGCTTCGCCATCAATGGCGTACTGATTAACAATCCTGATGTTGCCTCCCTGACCCTAGCCCTGCGCCAAGCGGCCCAAGGTCAAACCGAGCCAAGCGTTTTAATTCGCGCCTCAGGAAACGCAGCGCATCAACTGGTCATCACTGCCATGCAAGCTGCACGACAGGCCGCGATCGCCAAAGTACATTTCGCCACACAGGCGAGCGATTGAAGCAAACACTGATCCAAACAACGTTGGCGCACTGGCTGCATCAGCAGTGGCAACGACGTGGCCTCTTCGCCTGGTTGCTCTCTCCCTTTGCCTGCATCGCGACCGGCTACGTGTTGGCTAAACGCCTATGGTTCGAGCGTGGTTTGGGCCATACGTATCGCGCCCCAGTGCCCGTTGTCATTGTCGGCAATCTTTATGTCGGCGGCACGGGAAAAACACCCGTCGTCATCGCCCTGGTCAAGCAACTAAAGGCCCTAGGCTGGCACCCCGGCCTGATTAGCCGCGGCTATGGCGCAAAACTAGGCCCAAGTGCCCGCACCGGACAAGGAGAACTGAATGCCAGCATCATGGGCGACGAACCCGCATTGCTTGCAGAGCAAACCGGCGCCTGGATTGGCGTGCATCCGAATCGACAACTGGCCTGCCAGGCGCTTCTAAAGGCAGATCCAGCAATCGATATCATCGTGTCAGATGATGGCTTGCAACACCTGGCGTTAGCCCGCGATGTTGAAATTGTGGTGCAAGACACTCGCGGGGTGGGCAACGGTTGGCTGCTACCCGCCGGCCCCTTGCGCGAGCCTGCCAAACGACTCAAGACCGTTGACGTTGTCATTCACCGTCAAACGGGTCCTCGTGCGCCCTCCCGTCCAGACACTCGCACGCCCTTCGGGGATCAACGCCCCCTCGAAACGGCAATGTGGCTACAAATTCTTTACATTCAGTCGCTTGATAAAAAAATAAAGCTATCCGTAAACGAATTTATAAAAAATAAAGGAAATAAGCATACAACCGCAATAGCAGGAATAAGCAAACCGGATAGGTTTTTTAAATCTCTTTCTGAATCAGGCATTATTTACCAAAAGACCCTTGGTCTGCCTGACCACCATGCGTTTGAGGCATCCCTATTTGCCCAGCAAACGACCGATCTGATTCT
>CAIYCP010000235.1 GCA_903924715.1 uncultured beta proteobacterium | reverse complement strand
TGTTGAGCTTGAATGCAGCCAATCGCAAACATAAATGCCCGCGCGCTGTTACACCAGTCGGCACCTAAGGCGAAGGCTCGGGTCATATCGAAGGCAGAGACGATTTTTCCTGAGGCACCCAGTTTGATGCGATCGCGTAAGTTGAGCCCGACGAGGGTGTTATGGACGAGCCGAATCGCTTCGCGCAGCGGTGTACCAACGTGATCAACAAACTCAACAGGTGCGGCGCCTGTACCGCCTTCGGCGCCATCCACCACAATAAAATCGGGTGTGATACCGGTTTTAACCATGGCTTTGGCAATGGCAAACCATTCCCACGCATGGCCAATGCACAATTTGAAACCAACCGGCTTGCCGCCAGACAACGCGCGTAAGCGTTGTACAAAAAGTAAGAGTCCGATGGGCGTGTCAAATTCAGAGTGTGCAGACGGTGAGTTACAGTCTTCACCTAGCTTGACACCCCGTGCAGCGGCGATTTCAGCAGTGACTTTGCTGCCAGGCAAAATGCCACCGTGACCTGGTTTAGCACCCTGTGAGAGTTTGATCTCAATCATCCGTACTTGGGGAAGCTTGGCATTTGCAACAAAATGCGACTCAGAAAATCTGCCTTGTTCGTCGCGGCAACCAAAATAGCCAGAACCGATATTCCAAATTAGATCCCCACCCGGCTGACGATGGTGAAGACTGATGCCGCCTTCACCCGTGTCATGGGCAAAACCGCCGATTTTGGCGCCTTCGTTAAGCGCCAAAATCGCGTTTGCGCTTAAGGCCCCAAAGCTCATCGCTGAGATGTTTAAGACCGAAAGTGAGACCGGCTGAGCGCAATCGGGCCCGCCCACTGTGATGCGAAAATCGGCATTTTTGATTTTTGAAGGCGTCAGAGAGTGATTGATCCACTCATAGCGCCCGTCGTACACATCAAGCTGCGTACCAAAGGGACGTTTGTCGATTTCTTGTTTGGCGCGCTGATAAACGAGCGAGCGACTCGCTCTTGAAAAGGGGGCTTCGTCGGTGTCATTTTCAAAGAAGTATTGCCGAATGGCGGGCCGTAAATCTTCAAGCAGATAGCGTAGGTGTCCGATGATTGGATAATTACGCAAGATTGCGTGATGTGCTTGAAAGACATCATGAATCCCGAGCGCGCTGAGCGCCCAGGCAAACAGTGCGACAAGCCACCAGAGCGCAGACGCGTTAGTTTGCAATGCCCAGTAGGAGGCCACCGCGGCCCACGTAAGTGCGAACCACAGCGCGAAGTTCCTGAATAGAAACAAACTCATCTTTCACTCCAGCCAATCGTGTGAGTCAGGGTTAGCAATGACGGGGAACAACGCGAGAAATTTTATGTTCTTGAGTCAGCGCTAGAATAATACAATCTTAGCGTCCGGAGATGACATGAATCTTGCTGACGATAGAGCAAAAAACTGGAGAATAGAGCTAGGCGAATGGCATCAGTTGCAAGCCAGTGCGGCGCCCATTCGTCTAGAGGTCTTTGTTCATGAGCAACGCGTGCCGCTTGAAGAAGAAATTGACGCTTTGGATGCGGCGTGCGTGCACGCAGTGGCTTTTGACGGGCAGGGCGTTGCCTTGGCAACGGGGCGTTTGTTACCCGACGGGCATATTGGTCGTATGGCTGTATTAAAGTGGGCGCGTGGTCAAGGCCTGGGTAGCGCAGTGCTCGAAGCGCTAATGAACCAGGCTCGGCACAAAGGCTTTACTGAAGTTGTTTTGTCGGCGCAAACCCATGCAAAAGAGTTTTACTTGCGGCACGGGTTCATTCAAGAGGGAGAAGAGTATCTTGACGCAAATATCCTACATATTTTGATGCGTCACAAGTTCTGAATCATAAAAGCCAGGTACTTTATGCTTTACACTTCAGTGGTGCCCAGGAGAGGACTCGAACCTCCACACCTTTCGGCACACGGACCTGAACCGTGCGCGTCTACCAATTCCGCCACCTGGGCCTAACTTGTACTCAAGAAGCACCGCATTATAAGCGAGATTTTAGCTTTGGCAAAACGCCTTCCTCCCAATATCAAGAACACTCGCGCTGCGACTGTTACCCCTGAAAACATTCCTGATTTTGATCCCGATGTACCCAGTCGCGAGCAAATTCTAGAGGCATTGCGCATCGCGCCAGCACCTCTGTCGCCCGAGGATTTGGCGATTCGGATGAATCTGACGCGCGAAGAAACCCTGCTTGGGTTCGATCGCAGAATCGCAGCCATGGAGCGCGACGGGCAATTGTTACCCAATCGCAAGGGCGTTTTGTTGCTCGCCAATAAGCTCGATTTTGTTGCCGGCCGCGTTCAGGGTCATCGGGATGGTTTTGGCTTCTTAGTTGCAGATGCAGGCGGCCAAGATATCTTTTTGTCACCGCGTGAGATGCAAAAGGTTTTGCATGGCGATCGTGTGTTGGTCAAACCGACGGGTGAATATCGTGGCAAGCCTGAGGGTACGATTGTTGAAGTCATCGAGCGACGAACAAATCGGTTAGTTGGGCGCTTTTTAAATGAACGCGGCATGACAATTGTTGTTCCTGAGGATCAACGGATTAAGCACGATGTCTTGATTCCACCTGGCGATACTGGGGGAGCTCAGCACGGGCAGGTTGTATCGGTCGATATCATTGAGCAGCCCTCGCGTCACAAACAGCCGCTCGGGCGCGTTGCCGAGATTTTGGGCGAAATCGATGACCCGGGTATGGAAATCGAGATCGCAGTTCGAAAGTTTGATGTGCCGGTTGATTTTTCAGAGGCCGCGTTGCGTCAAGCAGAGAAACTGCCTGAACTCGTTCGTAAAGCGGATTTGAAAGACCGCGTTGACTTGCGTGACGTGCCATTCATCACGATTGACGGTGAAGACGCCCGCGATTTTGATGATGCTGTGTATTGTGAACAAGTTGATATGGGCGAGGCGCGTAAGCGACCCGCTTGGCGACTATTGGTTGCGATTGCGGATGTCAGCCATTATGTGACGCCCGAAGATGCGCTAGACGAAGCGGCGCGCGAGCGCGGTACCAGTGTTTATTTTCCGCGCCGCGTGATTCCGATGCTGCCCGAAAAACTCTCGAATGGGTTGTGCTCGTTGAACCCGTCGGTGGATCGACTGGTATTGGTGTGCGACATGGTGATCCCCCTGTCGGGCGCCAAGGCAGGTACGGTTTC
>CAIYCP010000234.1 GCA_903924715.1 uncultured beta proteobacterium | reverse complement strand
GGCAATGCCCTGCATCCCTACACGGTATCGCTACTTGAGGCGGTGCCTGTTCCCGATCCGCATCTTGAGCAGCAACGTGTGCGTAAACCGATTGCGGGGGAAATCCCTTCGCCCCTGCGGCGCCTGGCGGGCTGTGTGTTTCACACACGTTGCCCACGTGCAAGCGCTGAGTGTCAACAAATTGTTCCTGAATTGCGTGAAATCAGGCCCGGGCATTTTGCAGCCTGCATCAAACTTTAGGCGAGCGAAGACATGGCCTCTTATCTTTTGAAACGTTTGCTCTTAGTGATTCCGACCTTGTTTGGGGTGGCAGTGCTTGTGTTTTTTATGTTGCGCGTGGTGCCCGGTGATGTCATTGAACTGAAGTTGCGTGGGGATGGCGGAAACGTATCAGCTCAAGTTGTCGCACAAGAGCGAGAGCGTTTGGGGTTGAATCGACCACTCTACGTTCAGCTTGGTTATTGGTTGAAGGAGCTGTTTACCTTGGATTTTGGAATCTCATATTGGACAAATCGCCCCGTGGTAGAAGAAATCGGCATTCGCGTTGGCCTGACCTTGCAAGTTGCAATCATGTCGGCGGTAATTGCAGTGCTTTTTGCGATTCCCTTGGGCGTGCTAGCGGGGTTACATCGCGACTCGTGGATTGATTATTGTTTGCGTGTCGTAACCATTGCTGGCTTGGCCGTACCCTCGTTTTGGTTAGGGATGATGATTGTTTTGGGTTTGTTGTCGCTATTTTCGTGGTCGCCTCCAGTGACCTATACGCCTTTCTATGTCGATCCGATTGCCAATTTGTCCCAATTGATTTGGCCGGCACTCGCGGTGGGCTATCGTTATGCCGCTGTCGTGGCCAGGTTGGTGCGCTCTTCGGTGATTGAGGTGATGTCTGAAGACTACATTCGAACTGCGCGTGCAAAAGGCCTGTTTGAACGTACCGTTGTCATTCGTCATGCGTTGGGTAACGCACTGTTGCCGGCTCTTACGGTCGTCGGTCTAGAGTTTGCGTTTCTGTTGGGTGGGCTTGTCGTGACTGAGCAAGTATTTAATTTAAACGGCATCGGTCGGTTGTTTGTCGATGCCGTCGCGCATAATGATTTCAATCTACTTCAAGCGTTAGTGATGCTGATCGCCGTGATGTTCATCACCATTAATTTGCTTGTGGATTGGCTGTACGGCGTGTTGGATCCACGGATTTTGTACAAATGAGGCGCAAAAAATGAAGAGTGTGATGCGCTTTGCCAAAAAGCAGCCTTTAGGGGCGGTGGGTTTTTTAATTATTGTGCTGATATTAATTGCGGCCTGTGCGCCGCAGTGGCTTGCGCCGTATGACCCGGTTGAAATAGATTTTGCGGCCATGTTGACAGGTCCGAGTGCGACGCACTGGTTGGGCGCAGATCAATTTGGGCGGGATATTTTTTCGCGACTGGTGTATGGGGCGCGTACTGCATTGTCGATTGGCTTTTGGTCTTCTTTTTTGGGCTGTACGCTCGGTGCTGCAATCGGAGTGGCCTCGGCTTATTTTGGTGGAAAGACTGATTTGTTTGTGCAAAGGCTGATTGATATCCTGTTGTCGTTTCCGGTGATTGTGCTGGCTGTGGTGGTTGTCGCCATGTTAAGTAGCAAGGTTGTCGCTGGGGTTGATTTGAACTTGATCCTGGCGATTGCGTTGCCGATTGTTCCGCGCGCGGTTCGGGTTGTGCGGGCGGCCACATTATCTGTGCGCGAAATGCTTTATGTTGATGCTGCGCGCGCTGCGGGCTATTCAAATTGGCGAATCATGTTTGTGCATATTGCACCGAATGTGACGGCACCGTACTTGATTGTTTTAACCTCATATATAGCTCAGGCAATTTTGCTTGAAGCGTCTTTATCCTTCTTGGGCCTTGGCGTCACCGAGCCGACTGCCGCTTGGGGTTTAATGCTGTCGGGTAGTTCAACAGATTTTTATCGCGAGGCGCCTTGGATGATTGTTTTTCCAGGCGTAGCAATTTCTCTTTCAGTATTTGCATTCAATTTGTTTGGCGATTCGCTGCGCGATTGGTTTGATCCAAAATTTAGAGGTTAATGACCGTATGACTCCTTTTTCGACCGATGCATCATGCCCCCTTGACGGTTTAGTGGTTCTGGACTTGACCCGCCTCGTGGCCGGAAACATGTTAAGCCTTCAGCTCGCAGATTTTGGCGCTGAGGTGATAAAGATCGAACAGCCTGGCAAGGGCGACCCTCTGCGCGATTGGCGTATCAAAGGTTTTAGCGTTCACTGGAAGGTGTATGGGCGTAACAAAAAAAGTCTAACGCTTGATTTGCGCGCGAGTGAAGGTAAGGAGTTGCTGCTTAAGCTTGTTGAACAGGCCGATGTCTTGATTGAAAACTTTAGGCCAGGTACGTTAGAAACAATGGGCTTTGGGCCAGACGTACTGTTAAAAAGAAATGCAGGGAGTGTGGTGGTGCGAAGTTCAGGG
>CAIYCP010000233.1 GCA_903924715.1 uncultured beta proteobacterium | reverse complement strand
GAGTCATCGCACGCAACAACGCCTCAAACGAATCGCGGTTGCCCACCGTGATCCCTTGCAGACGCACTTGACGCGTGATGATTAATCCCAACGAGGCAGACATCGCAATACCCGATAAAATTCCAATCATCGATAAGGTGCCGCCTGGCCGAACACAGCGCAACGACTGCGGCAAGGTTTTTTCACCTCCTAACTCAACGATGTGGTCATAACCGTTGCCATCGGTAAATTCACGTGAAGCTTTCGCCCACTCTGGCGTTGTTGTGTAATTGATGGTGTAGTCAGCACCCATGGCTTTTAAGCGCTCAATCTTGGCATCGCTTGACGAAATGACCGTCACCTGAGCACCCAATATTTTTGCAAACTGCAAAGCAAAGAGGGACACGCCACCCGAGCCTTGTAACAACACACGATCGCCCGGCTTGACCTGACCGCATGACACCAAGGCGCTCCAAGCAGTTACGGCTGCGCAAGGCAACGTTGCCGCCTCAAGATCCGATAAATAAGCCGGGATCTTAACCAAGCCCTCTTCAGACAAACACATATACTCGGCCATCGTGCCATCAATTGGACCGCCTAACGAATGCGTCAATCGCTCTTGATTCGGCTCGCCCGAAATCCACTTTTGAAAGTACGTCGGACACACGCGGTCACCGACTTTAAAACGCGTGACCCCTGTGCCAAGTTCAACAACCTCACCCATCCCATCCGAAACGGGTATCAAGGGCAAGGTGCCCGTCGCAGCGCCATAGCCGCGCTCGGGGACGATCGGGTCGCGATAATTCACTGACGACGCTTTCATTTTGAGCAACACTTGCCCTGCAGCCGGCTTGGGGGTCGGGCGCGTACTGAGCTTTAAATGTTCAAGCCCCCATTCACCCTCAATTTGAAATACGCGCATTGCATTCAACCTATATTTTCAAGTTTTTACTAATTCTTTCAAGCAACATTTCGGTTGAACCATCAACCAAGGTCGCGACTTGCGCCGCTGCAACATGACGCATCAACGGGTAAGTATCGCGTAAACCTTCTGCACCCATGGCATGTAATAACGCCGGTACATGTCGTTGCGCGGCGCGCGTGGCAAACACCTTAGCCTTTGCCGCTAGATCTTGCGACTGACCGCCTTCATCTATTGCCTGTGCAGCACAATGCACTAACGCACGTGCAGCCTCAAGATCGACCGCGGCCTCAGCGAGTGCCCAGCGCCAGCCTTGATGTTGTTCTAAGACTTGACCAAAGGTTTGTCGCCGTTGACCATATGCTTGCGCGATACGCAGACTTTCTTCCAACATGCCAACACACATCGCTGCGACATACACTCGAGCGCCATTGATGGATTCGAGCGCTCGCTTAAACGCCAGACCTGGAGCGTGCAGCACTTCGTCATCCCGCGCAACATATCCTTGCAAACGAAAGCCGGCCGTGCTGCTAAATGCCGCCACTGAAGTGAACGCATCACCAGAGCGCTCGAAACCTTTGCGCTTTGCCTCAACCACAAAAGCAGCGATCCCGGCGGCACCCGCGCCAAGCTGTGTCTGCGCGTAG
Organism: uncultured beta proteobacterium; assembly: GCA_903924715.1. Classification (GTDB taxonomy): domain Bacteria; phylum Pseudomonadota; class Gammaproteobacteria; order Burkholderiales; family Burkholderiaceae_B; genus Zwartia. The sequence goes on along the minus strand of CAIYCP010000233.1, from coordinate 5,892 downwards.
ACTAAAAATACATCCGCAATTTTGGCATTGATGATCCAAGCTTTTTCACCTTGCAAACGCCAGCCGTCTCGCGTTTTAACGGCAAGGGTTGTGATTGCTGAAAAATCCGATCCGGCCCCAGGCTCAGTCAAGGCGGTACAACCAATCAAGTCGCCACCCAACAACCCCGGCACCCAACGCTTCGAGACCGCGCTAGGCAACCAACGTGATACATGATCGGCCACATTCTGTGAGTTGATCACTGCCATTGACACACCGAAATCCACACCGGCTAAGCGTTGGGCAAGCTTCGCTTTGATCGAATAAGGCGCGCCAAAGCCACCATGCTCTAGTGCGACTTGAACTCCAGTCAGACCGAAACTTGCGGCAAGAGCGATTCGTTTTCGCTCGCGAGCCGCATCATAGGGGCCAAGCAAAGACTCGGGGCTCATTGCTTGAGCGCAAAAGCGCTCGAGCTGCTCAAACCATTGGGTCAGACTACGCGTGCTGTGCATCAATGCTCTCAACGTCTTTTAAAGAGACTCGTCAACCAAACCCAAGCATGGGTCAAGAGTGGAATAATGCCGCGTGGCATAAAAATTGTTGTCAATACTAGCAACAAACCATACACGATGAGTCGATACGTTTCGGCAACCCGCAACACCTCAGGTAAAGCGACCACGAGAAAAGCACCGACGGCAGGGCCCGCCAAGGTACCACTCCCCCCCAGAATCACTGCCAAAATTGCGTTCAAAGACTGATCGACACCAAAGGGTTCAGGATTGAGGAACCCAATGAAATGCGCATACAGCGCCCCGGCAACACCACACAAGGCGGCACTCAGCACAAAGGCAAACATCTTATAGCGCCAGGCGAACACCCCCGCCGCGTCAACCAGTGGCTCGTTTTGCCGAATCGCCAACAATACCCGCCCAACCCGCGAATGTAAAACTAAACCACAAACCGTCGTGGCCAAGACCGCAAAGATCAGCGTGAGGTAATAGTAAGCTGTGCGTGTTTCAAAGTTAACGATCAGGCCCAAAACAGAAAAATTTTCTGGCTTAGGGATACCCGTGATACCAGATTCACCGCCTGTCAACGAGCTGAAATTAATCAGCACAATAAAAATCACAAGGTTATACGCCATCGTCACAATCGCAAAATAATGGCCCTTAACCCTTAGACTAGGATATCCCACTACAACCGCTAACAAACCGGCAACCAAAGGAGCGCAAGCCATGCTTGTCCAGACGGGCCATCCGAGCTTGGCCGTCAGCAACGTCGACGCGTAGGCGCCGACCCCCATAAAGCCAGCGGCGGCGATTGACACATAGCCGGTAAAACCTTGCACCAGATTTTGACCTTGCGCAACGATCATCCAGATCAAGGCCAAAATCCCTAAATGCAAAAAGTAAGGCACCTGCACCATAGCGGGCGCGAGCACTAGCGCCATCAGGCTCAGCAGCGCCCAGCCATAGGTTGCTTTCGCTGTACTCATTTTTTACCCAACAGGCCTTCAGGCCTAAACAACAACACCACAATCATGACTAAAAATGCGATCACATCTTTATACGCCGACGATAAATAACCTGCCGCCAGTGCCTCGCTGACACCCAGAATTAAACCTCCGACAATCGCGCCAGGCACAGAGCCTAACCCACCTAAGATCAACACTGCGAAACCCTTGATCACTAAGCTTTCGCCCAGACCAGGAGCGAGCGCTAGCATGGCGCCCACCAAGGCACCACCGGCAACGCCCAGCGCTGACGACAAGCCAAACACCACAAGCGCAACCGCATTGACGTTGACGCCCATCAAAATCGCTGCCGAACGATTTTGCGCCACAGCGCGAATCGCGCGACCTGTTTTAGTTCGGCTCACAAAAAACGACATGGCGACAATCAGGACGGCAGTGGTCACCATCACGTATACCCGCAACTCTGTCACTACCAAACCCGCTAAATTGAACACGCTTTGAAACGGCGTACGGATCACCATCTGATCGGGGCCAAAGGCTAATAAATTTAAGCCATCGATCATCATCGTCAACCCAAGCGCAATAATGAAGGCGTTGATGTGCGGAGCGTTTTGCACTGGACGATAGGCAAAACGCTCAACCAGCAAACCCAGGATCGCGCCCACCAACATCGCAAGCATCATCGCAACAAAAAATGGCATGGCCAATTTTTCGATTAAAAAGAACGTGACATAGCCACCCGACATCGCCACGACACCGTGAGCAAAGTGCGCAATCCCTAAGATACCGAAGACAATCGTCAAGCCAATGGCGATCAGGGTATAGACCGCCCCAATCGCCAAGCCATTGAATACCTGTTGCAAAAACTCAATCACACAAGTATCCCTGTGCTGGATCGCTAGCGATCATTTACGCAGACCCTTCAAGTAGGTCGAGTAAGCCGCAGGGTCAGAGGGCAGATCTTGCACATAGATCCACTTACCCTTTTGCCATTGAAAAGCACCATTTGACGTGTAGGCCTGTCCGTTTTGATCAAACATCATGCCCGCGACGGGCAGGTATTTCATCACCGCCTCTGTGGGCACACCGATCTTGTAAGCGGCCGCCGCGACCTTAAGCGGATCGCTCGCGCTGCCAGCCGCTTCAATCGCATTTTTCAAAACATAGACTTGGTCATAGGCATAGGGTGAGCTTGGCGAGGGTGGCGTACCGTACTTTTTTGTGTAGTTCGCAACGTAGGTCTTCGCGGTGGCGCCCAGTGCCTCAAGGGTCAGCTCAGTCGGGCGCAAATCCCACACGCCTTCCATTTGCTCGGTCGTGGCGACCTTTAAAAATTGCTCCTCGCTGCCACTCGTGAAACCATAGCGTGCCACTTTCATACCCATTTCAACTGACTGCCTGTAAACAAACGCGGCAGGCTCAATGTAGCCCAGTACCAAGAGTGCGTCGGGGTTCAGGGCGCGCACCTTGGTCAGCTGCGGCGTCATATCACGATCTTTTAAACCAAAGGTCTCTTTCGCAATAATCTTGCCTCCACCCTTTACAAACTCTTTCTCAAATGCTTCAAGATATTGAGTGTAGAAGCCCACATCTAACGAGCCAATGACTGCAATATTTTTTGCGCCTTTACTTGCAACAAACGTACCCGCGGCCGCACCCGTAAAGTCTGCAGGTGGACGCGTGCGCAGCAAGTTTGTCGCGCCCAGCGTCGTGATGCTGCGCTCGGCTGCATTGCCCACTAGCATCAAGACCTTCTCTTTACCAATAAATGAAGCGACGGCGCTAGTCGGACCAGAGCAGCAAAACCCAACAATGTATTGCGCGCTATCACGATCGATGAGTTTGCGCACGGCGTTTGTGCCTTCAGTCGGATTCGCCTTATCGTCATAAGCAATAACATTAAGCTTATAGGTGTCGGCGCCGGCTTTGATCCCCCCATTGGCGTTAATCTCTTCAGCAGCCATTTTTACCGCATTGGCCTGAGGCAAACCGTAGACTGCGCCAGGTCCGGTCAGTGAGTCATTTAGACCGAGCGTCAATTGCTTTTCAGCGGCGCCAGCAAAAGCCATTGCCACCGCTAACGCACCACCCAGCATGCGCGACACGATTGTCGAGGTACAAGTTTTCATATTTTGCTCTCCTGATGTTTTTGAATAATTCTCTTAAAAGGGTAACTTCAATGGCCGAGGTAGGCCTTACTCACTTCTGGATGCGACAGCAATTCAGTGCCGCTTCCCTCTAAAACAATTTCACCCGCTTCGTAAAGATAGGCGTGATCCGCTAAACCAAGTGCCATTTTTGCGTTTTGCTCCACTAATAAAATTGTCACACCACGCGCTTTAATTCGCGCAAGCGTTTCGCCTACTTCTTGCACAATCTTAGGTGCCAAGCCTAGCGAAGGTTCGTCAAAAATACACAGTTTTGGCCGCGACATTAGCGCCCTGGCGATCGCAAGCATCTCTTGCTCACCACCCGACAGAGTGCCTGCCATTTGCGCGGCACGTTGGCGTAAGACTGGAAACATTTCAAACATCTCGCTTAGGTCGTCTGCCTCTTTGGCATCACGCCGGGTATGCGCGCCCATTCTCAGATTTTCTAATACCGACATGCCACCAAACACTTGGCGACCCTCGGGACACATCGTGATGCCATGGCGCACGATCTGATGACCCGGCAGCCGCTCAAGCGCTACGCCCTCGAACTCAATCGATCCAGAACGCGAAGGCAACAAACCTGTGATGCATTTCAAGGTGGTGCTTTTCCCGGCACCGTTAGCGCCAATCAGAGAGACACATTGTCCGACCTTGACTTCAAAACTTACGCCATGCAAGACGTCTGTTTTGCCATAGCCAGCATAGAGATTATTCACGCGCAGCATTTAGTGCTCCGTCCCTAAATAGGCATCAATGACAGCCGGATCCGCACGCACTTGAGCGGGTGTGCCATCGGCAATTTTTTGTCCAAAGTTCAACACGGCGATACGCTGACAGACCTCCATGATTAAGCCCATGTGATGCTCAATCACTAAAACGGCCACGCCGCGGTCGCGGATTCGCAAAATGATCTCTGACAGCTCAGCGCGTTCTTTGGCAACCATACCAGCAGCCGGCTCATCAAGCAGTAAGACACGTGGCTCTGTGGCAAGCGCGGTCGCTACCATTAACAAGCGTTGCTGCGCTGACGAAATTGCTGAAGCGGGTGCATGCGCGACGCCGAGCAACCCCATAAACTCAAGTAAGTCTGCAGCACGCTCTCGTTGAGCCGCGTCTTCCTGGCGATACGACTTCGTGCGAAAAATTGCTTGAGCCGCCTTGGTATTAAACCGGGTATGCGCCCCTAACAGCACCTGTTCTAGCAAGCTAAATTCAGGAAAAAGACTCGTCGTTTGGAAGGTGCGGGCAAGGCCGAGGGCTACACGCTGACCAATCGTCGCAGTCGAAATGTCGTGACCATCTAGCAAAATCTGTCCGCGTGTCGCGCGCATCGTGCCCGAAATCAAATTTACGCTGGTCGACTTACCCGAACCATTGGGTCCTATCAGCCCAACGATTTCACCCGGAGCGATCTCAAGTGTCAATCCTTTGACCGCCTGGACACCACCAAAATTTTTATCGAGCTCACGCACGACGAGCAGAGGCTCAGTCATGCGCCACGCTCACTGACTTTATTTGACCCATCAGCCCGCACACACATCTTGGTTTCACTTCAAACAAGACTCGCCGTCAAGATTCAGTACGGCGCACGATTAAGTTGCAACGACATCGATATTAGACCGATCGTCTATAAAATCGATTGGTATTTACCCTTGATGAATTCGTTGTGCAAAAAAGTGTTATATATCAAATGAATAGTATTTTTTATGCATATGAATTTTTATATTTTTGTGTATTTATTTAGATATTGACCAATTGAATCTATGGGCACCCTCCACGCCTTCGCCGCCCCTTACGGCACCCGCACAGAAAAAATGTCAGATGCGGATATGCAGTTCAGGCACGCACGCTCGCTGGCAGCCAAGCAACGCGGTGATACCCGGTCGGCCATTATCTGGTGTGGCACCGAACTGCTGACAGAGCGTGGTTTTCAAATCACGGGCATCGATGAAATTTTGTCTATCGTCGGTGTGCCGAAGGGCTCTTTTTATTACTACTTCAAGAGCAAACGCGAATTCGGTGTAGCGGTCGTCGATAACTATGTGCAGTTTTATGCCGAGAAGATGGCTCTGCTCTTTGACAATCCCGACCGTACCCCCCTGCAACGCTTACAAGACTTTGTCGACGACGGCAAGCTAGGTATGACGAAATACGATTTCAAACGAGGCTGCCTGATCGGCAATATGGGACAAGAGCTTGCCGCGCTAAACGACGAATTTAGAGAGCGGCTTGAGCAAGTGATGCAGACATGGGAGGCTCGCGTGACCACTTTGTTTGCACTCG
>CAIYCP010000232.1 GCA_903924715.1 uncultured beta proteobacterium | reverse complement strand
TTGACCGAGCGTACCTTCAACTTCAGGATGCCCTTTATGACCAATCATGATGATCTCTCGACCGGCCGCGCGCATGCGCTCAACCTCGATATGTACTTTGGTCACCAGCGGGCACGTCGCATCAAACACTTGCAAGCCGCGGTTTGCTGCGTCTTGGCGCACCGCTTTTGAAACACCATGCGCCGAAAACACCACAATCCCGCCAGCCGGGACCTCATCTAATTCATCGATGAACACCGCGCCTTTCGCACGCAAATCTTCAACAACGTAGCGGTTATGCACGATTTCGTGCCGTACATAAATTGGTGCGCCGTGCAACTCAAGCGCACGCTCAACAATATCGATCGCGCGATCAACACCAGCGCAAAACCCACGCGGCTGCGCCAACACAATTTCAGCGCCCTCACCTGACAAGCTTTGCAAATTGACGGTTGCGGTTGTTGTCATCACAACACCCCGAGCAGATCAATATCCACGCGCAAGGTGATGCCAGCGAGCGGATGATTAAAATCAAACAGCGCATTGTCGTCGCCAAGCTCTTTGAGTACACCTGAATAACGCCCACCATTGGGTGCGGTGAACTCGACGAGATCGCCGGGCGTAAACCCAGCGTCTGCACCCGCGTGCTCAGCGAGCATCGCGCGCGATACTCGTTGAAGCAACTCTGGGTTGCGCGCTCCGTAGGCGGCCTCAGGCGCTAAGGTATAACTAAAACAATCGCCTTCAGGGTGCCCAAGCAACGGGGCTTCCATGCCAGGCGACCACTGGCCGCCCCCCAGTTGTAGGGTGGCTGGGCGACCCGTAAAGGTGTCCATAAAGGTCGAGCCTGCTGCGGGCCCGCTCTCAAGCACGATGCGGTAGTGCAACGTCAGGTATGAATCCGCACGGACAACCGGCGGCGTGTTCGAAGTTTGGTCAGTCAAAATCTGTCACCGTATCAAGCTTGGCAAAACGCCTATTCTAGAGCCTTCGAGATGACACTGCGCAACACCCTGACACTGAATCAACGACCACGCGAACGGCTGCTACAGGCTGGCCCCTCAGCACTGACCGACGCCGAGCTTCTTGCACTGATCTTGGGCACTGGCAAGCGCGGGCTGAACGTGATCGACTTAGCGCAAGCGCTTTTGATTCAGTTTGGTGGAGTCCGGCCCTTATTAAGCGCCAAGATTGATGCACTCAGGGGCATCAGCGGCCTGGGCGACGCCAGAATTTGTCAATTAACCGCGATTTCAGCTTTAGCCCGACGTGCGCTTGAAGAAGACTTGAGACGCGACTGCTCGCTTACCCAGCCTGCCCAGATTAAAGCCTATTGCAGCGCAAGGCTTGCACACGCCTCAGTCGAGCGTTGCATCGCACTGCTTTTAGATAACCAGCACCGACTGATTCAGACCATAGAGATTTCGCGTGGCACGCTGACCGAAACAACCATTTACCCACGCGAACTCGTCAAAGCAGGGCTGACGCATCATGCTGCGGCCGTCATTTTGGCGCACAACCACCCATCAGGCTGGGCCAAAGCAAGTCGCGCAGATATTGCACTGACGCAACAACTCAAACAAGCGCTCGCCGTGGTGGATATCGCCTTGCTAGACCACCTGATCGTTGCCGCCAATCAGGTGGTGTCGCTAGCCGAGTCAGGTCAACTGTAACGACAATCCGACGCTATATAAGCCGCTTAGGCGCGTTCAAAAATCGCCGCAATCCCTTGACCACCACCGATACACATTGTCACCAACGCGTAACGTCCACCGGTGCGATGTAATTCATAAATCGCCTTCGTGGTAATGATGGCGCCCGTTGCACCAACCGGATGGCCCAGTGAAATACCGCTGCCATTCGGATTCAACCGTGCTGGATCAAGTTTGAGTTCTTTGGCCACCGCACACGCTTGTGCAGCAAAAGCCTCATTGGCTTCGATCACATCCATCTGGTCAACGGTCAAGCCTGCACGCTTCATCACAGCTTGAGTCGCAGGCACCGGTCCGATCCCCATAATTTTTGGATCTACGCCGGCGTGGGCATAGGCGACCAAGCGGGCCAAGGGCTTTGCACCACTCGACTTCAGGGCTTCGCCACTCATCATCAACACAGCCGCCGCGCCATCATTGATCGCCGAGGCGTTACCTGCAGTGACCGTGCCATTTTCTTTCACGAACACGGGGCGCAGCGTCGACAAACTTTCGGCCGTCACATCTGCACGGGGGTGTTCATCAAGTTTGAATTCAACTTCGCCCTTACGGGTTTTAATTACCACTGGCACGATTTGGTCATTAAAACGGCCTTCTTTTTGAGCCTGGACAGCCCGACGATGAGATTCAGCGGCGAGCGAATCTTGATCGGTGCGCGAGATACCAAACTGAGCCGCCACATTTTCGGCTGTTACGCCCATGTGCATGCGACCGAACGGATCGCTCAAAGCCCCCGTCATCATATCGAGCACAACCGAGTCGCCCATTCGGGCACCAAACCGCTGAGTTTGTGACAAATAGCCCGAACGGCTCATGGACTCGACGCCGCCGCCAATGGCCATTTCTGTGTCGCCTAGCAAAATTGACTGGGCACTTGAGACAATCGCTTGCAAACCCGAACCGCACAACCGGTTGACGTTGAACGCCGCTGAGCTTTGTGGCAGACCTCCGTTGAGTGCGACCACGCGCGATAAATACATATCGCGCGGCTCTGTGTGAATCACATGACCAAAGGCCAAGTGCCCAACTTGCGAGCCATCAACACCCGAGCGTTGCAGTACAGCCTTGACCACCAATGCACCAAGATCAATGGGGGGCACATCTTTCAGACCACCACCAAAGTCACCAATTGCAGTACGGGCGGCCCCGGTTATCCAGACTTCACGCATGTTGCGCTCCTAATAGGTTTATGATTTGTTACGAATTTACAATTACGCTAAGTGGCCATAAGCATAACCCGCCCAAACAGCCAAGAGAAACTGATGAGCATTCCTTACTCAATTCTAGACCTTTCGCCAATCCCTCAAGGCTTCACCGCGTCGGATGCCCTGCACAACTCGCGTGACTTGGCGCAACACGCCGAGCGCTGGGGTTACACGCGTTATTGGCTCGCAGAACATCACAACATGATTGGTAACGCCAGTTCGGCGACCGCGGTCATTGTGGGCTATGTTGCGGCGGGCACAAAAACCATTCGCGTGGGCTCGGGTGGGGTCATGTTGCCAAACCATGCGCCACTTGTGATTGCTGAACAATTCGGCACCTTGGCTGCGCTGTTTCCAGATCGCATTGATTTGGGGTTAGGCCGTGCGCCCGGCACCGATCAACTCACCGCTCGTGCGTTACGCCGCGACTTGCTAGGAAACTCAGATCAGTTTCCACAAGACGTACAAGAATTGCAACATTACTTCGATGATATTCAGCCAGGCCAAGCCGTCAAAGCAATCCCCGGCGCTGGATTACATGTGCCGATTTGGATTTTGGGCTCAAGTATGTACGGCGCGCAGTTGGCCGCACATTTTGGCCTGCCCTACGCATTTGCCTCACATTTTGCCCCTGACTATCTACTGCAAGCAATGCAAGCGTACAAAAGCCTGTTCAAGCCTTCTGCCCAGCTAGCCAAGTCACATGCAATGGTGGGGGTGAATGTCGTCGCGGCGGACACTGACGAGCAAGCGTGGTACCTATTTACCAGTCATCAACAAAATGCCACCCGCATGCGTCGCAATACGCGCGGCCAGCTGCCCCCTCCGATCGATGACATTGAAACGTTTTGGACACCACACGAAAAGGCGTCGGTTAACGAATCTTTAGCATGCTCGGTAGTCGGCTCGCCCGAAACCGTGCAGCGAGGACTTGAGCGTCTGATTGAACAGACGGGCGCCAACGAGTTGATGATTGCCGCTCAAATCTTCGATCACAAGGCACGGCTGCATTCGTTTGAAATCGCGGCGCAAGCCGTGCGCAATATTGAACCTGCGGTAGCGATCGCTTGATGTCTCGCCGACTGGCCGAAATGGGCCTGCCGGGATGGTTGCTTCTGATGGGTGCCCTTACGGCGATTGGCCCCGTCTCGATTGACATGTATCTGCCGGCATTTCCGGACATGGCCGCTAGCTTAGGCGCGACCGGCAGTCAGGTTGAGCGAACGCTTGCAGCCTACTTAATCGGCATGGCCTGCGCCCAGTTAATTTATGGCCCCCTTGCTGATCGCTTTGGTC
>CAIYCP010000231.1 GCA_903924715.1 uncultured beta proteobacterium | reverse complement strand
ATTGCCTGAGTGCGAGCCGCCACGCACCACGTTGGGCCCACCCATAACAGTTAGCAACCCTAAATTTTTTGCGCAACGCGCGGCGGCGATTGTTGTTGGAAATTCAGACATGCTGGCACCTTCGGTGAAGGCTTGCTGAACGTGCGCCTCGGTGGTGTCGTCGTGGCTAGCCAGGTGGATGCCTGTGCGGTTTGAGTAGTCGACAAAATACTGACGATGGGGCGCACTGAACTGATCTTGCAGCATGGCGGCGTTGCTGACTTTATCTTCGAATTTTTCACGGCTCCAGCCTTTTTTACCCGTAAAGTACACACGCGCTTGCTCGATGTCTTCCCATTGGCGTTGGCCTGGAGTGTGGTCCATCAAAGAGATCAGTCCGAGCCGAGGGTGTCCATTAAAGGGTTCAAAAAGCTCGATCGTGTTCGGTGCCGGTAGCTCACAGCGCACATGAATATAGTGATCTGCACGCAGTAGATTTTCTTTGGTGTATTGGTTAAGCGCCGACAGCACGGGTTCCCAGGTCTGACCGCGAACGCTTTCTGTATCTGCCTCGCCAACACCAAGTGCGTCAAAAACGGTTGTGATACCCGCGCAAGCGATTTCTGCGTCATGTGCGATCAATGCGGGCTTCTCAGCCCACATCACCTTAGGGCGGGGCATCAAGTGGCGTTCAAAATTATCGGTGTGGATTTCAATCATTCCGGGCATCAAAAAATCCCCTTCAAAATCGATGGCACCTAACGCAGAACTGCCTCCAGAATCGATCGAATCAATCCGACCATTTACGACTGAGACTGAGCCGTGAATAATTTCATGATTCACAATGAGTCGTGCGTTATGAATGACTACTGAGCCGCGCATGTCATACTCCGAAAATTGTTCATGTCAATACGGCGTGTGGCAAGTTGTTTGCCAATCGCCTGATCGTGAAAGATTCCAACCGCAGCAGCACCGGCCGCGATCGCTTCCTGAATGAGTGTTACAACTGTTTGTGTATTGAGTGCGTCGAGCGATGCTGTCGGTTCATCGAGCAATAGCAAGGCGCGCGGCTTAATCATGCTGCGCGCGATATTGACGCGTTGCTGCTCACCACCTGAAAACGTTGAAGGCGCTAACCCCCACAAACGTTCAGGTATCCGTAACCGCGTTAACCAGACACTTGCCACTTCTCGGGCCTGCTTAATCGCTTGTTCGTCATGTCCGGTCTCTGATAAAAGCGGTTCGGCCACAAGGTCAAGCGTTGAAATTCGTGGAATCACACGTAAAAACTGACTGACGTATCCAATATGGTGGCGACGGACTTCGATGAGCGCACGCGGACTCGCGGTCGTGAGCTCAAGGGGCTCGCAATCTTTCTCTGTGTATTGAATAGACCCAGCACTGACTCGATAGTTTGAGTAAATCAGCTTGAGCAAAGTGCTTTTGCCCATGCCCGACGCGCCGTCTAACACGACGCATTCGCCAGCAGCTACCTCGAGATTGACATCATTCAAAACGGATAGCGTGAGTCCATTCTGGTGGTGCAACGTAAACTGCTTGCTTACACTCGTGAGGCGTAAAAGAGGTGTGCTCATGGTTGAAGCACCGAAGACACTAATAATTGGGTGTACGGGTGTTGGGGATCATCTAGCACCTGATCGGTCAATCCCGTTTCAACGATACGACCGCGCTGCATGACGATCATGCGATGGGCAAGCAGACGAGCGACTGCTAGGTCATGCGTCACAATGACAGAGGCTAAATCCATTTGTTGGGTCAGTTGACGTAATAAATCAAGGAGTTTGGCCTGCACGGATACATCCAGACCTGAGGTTGGCTCGTCCATGAATACGAGGCGAGGGCGCGTTACGAGATTGCGAGCGATTTGTAAGCGTTGTCGCATCCCGCCCGAAAAGTGCTTGGGTAAATCGTCCACTCTTGAGGGATCGATTTCAACGCGCGCGAGCCAGTCGCAGGCGGTGGCGCGTAACTGACCGTAGTGTCGATCGCCCAGTGCCATCAAGCGCTCTCCAACATTCGCACCCGCAGAAACGTCCATACGCAAGCCATCGGCAGAATTTTGATGAACAAAACCCCAGTCAGTGCGTGCAAGCAAGCGACGTTGTGCTTCGGTCATTTGAAAGACATCGCTGATCGTGCCGTCTTTGAGTTGAAACTCCACGGTGCCGGCATCGGGGCGATCGCGCGCGGCGAGTACGTTCAGTAAGGTGCTTTTTCCAGAGCCGGATTCCCCTACGATGGCCAGAACTTCCCCTGACCATAATTCAAAACTTGCGTCGATCAGTGCTGTACGTTGTCCATAACGTTTAGTAAGTTTTGTGGCACGTAGAATCGGAGCGGTTCTGGATGTGACCATTACATTATTTTCCATTGCTGTGGTCACTCGTTTGAGCAGACAAATTTTGCTCGGCACTGCTCTGTCTGGATTGGCAATAATCCGAGTCTGAGCAAACAAATATTCGCCCGCCGCTATCGTCCGTAATGACTTCGTCTAAAAAGCTGCTCCTTGAGCCACATATTTCGCAAGGCGCCTCCCATTGCTGGACTTCAAAGGGATAATCTTCAAAACCGAGGCTTTCAACGGTGGTGTAGGGTGGCACTGCATAGATGCGTTTTTCGCGGCCAGCACCGAAGAGTTGCAAAGCCGGATTCATATGCATCTTAGGGTTGTCAAATTTTGGAATGGGCGAGGGCGCCATCACGTAACGGTGATTGACAAGCACGGGATAGTCGTAGGTGGTTGCGATGTGGCCATAGCGCGCAACATCTTCATACAGTTTCACATGCATCAACCCGTATTCGGCCAGACCATGCAAGCTACGTGTTTCACGCTCGCGTGGTTCAAGGCGTTGCATGGGTTCGGGCACCGGCACTTGATAAATAATGACCTGATCTTCACGCAGTGGCATTTCAGGGATGCGATGACGCGTTTGAATAAGCGTTGCGGCTTGTGTATACGTCGTGATTTCAACATTTGTGGTGCGTTGAAAAAAGCGGCGAATATTGACTGCATTGACCGTGTCGTCTGATCCTTGATCGATCACTTTGAGAATGTCGTTCGGACCAATGACGGACGCTGTCACTTGAATGCCGCCTGTTCCCCAGCCGTAGGGCAGGGGCATTTCACGCGAACCGAAAGGGACTTGATAGCCCGGTATCGCGACAGCTTTTAAAATTGCCCGACGAATCATGCGTTTGGTGCGCTCGTCTAGGTAGGCAAAATTAAAGTGTTGAGAAACGCCCTGGTTTTCGTTTGAGCACGTCAATGCGTCTACTGACGTCAAGCCTTTTTCGATGTCATTCATTTTCGACACCTGAATCGTCTTGTGAAGTTTCGGTGTCTTTAGCGCCCAGGCGCATTTTTCTGACTAACTCAAGTTCTGACTGAAAATCAACGTAGTGCGGTAGCTTTAAGTGCTGAACAAAGCCCGAGGCTTCGAGACTATCGCTATGCGATAGAACGAACTCGGGCATTTGCGCGGGCGATTGTACGGTTTCACCGAGCTCTTCAGCTCTTAAGGCACGATCGACTAAGCTCATGGCCATCGCTTTACGTTCGCTATGACCAAACGCCAAGCCGTAGCCCCGTGTGAATTGAGGCGGCTCTGTCTTGCTGCCAGAAAATTGGTTAATCATTTGACACTCGGTAATTTCGATGTCGCCAATTGAAATTGCGAAGCCAAGTTCGTCAGGCACTAATTCGATTGCTACGGATCCCAAGCGAATTTCACCAACAAAAGGGTGGCTATTTGCGTAGCCACGCTGTGTCGAATAAGCCATGGCCAATAAAAAACCTTCGTCTCCTCGGGCTAAATTTTGCAAGCGTGTGCTGCGATCTGCTGGAAAGCGCACCGGGTGACGCGTTAAGTCAAAGGGCGAGACATCATTTTCAGGTGCGAGATGTGTTTCGATCAAACCTTCCTGATTTAATAAATCGATCACACGCGGGACTTCTGTCGTCGATGTAATCGTCGGGTCGGTAGCTTGGGATGCCAGAGCGAGGGGGACGTCTTCACTACGCTCGAGCAAAGAAAAGTCTAGAAGTCGCTGGGTGTAGTCGTATGTGGGCCCGAGTACTTGTCCGCCGGGTAAGTCTTTAAAGGTTGCCGAAATCCGACGATCAAGAATCATTTTGCTTGTATCGATCGGCTTGGTTGAGCCCAGTCTGGGCAATGTTGCGCGGTAGGCGCGTAGTAAAAAAATCGCTTCTACCAGATCTCCGCAGGATTGCTTAATGGCAAGCGCAGCAAGTTCGGGATCGAACACTGAGCCCTCAGTCATGACGCGATCTACTGCTAACTTCATTTGTTGACGAATTTGTGCAATCGATAATTCGGGCACAGTCTGGTCGCCACGCCGTTGTCGATCTAGTAGTTGATAGCTACTTAGAATGGCTTGTTCGCCACCTTTGACGGCTACATACATTTTGAGGCCTCGTCAGATAGTTCAATGCAGGTCGTTCGAGGCAGGCCAATCAATCCTTGAGTTGTCGCCAAAAAAAGATCGACACCTCGTGGAAAGAGCGAATGATTCAACGTCCGTTCTTGAATAAACGTTTCGCGCTCACTTAGACTGGTGAATTGCAGTTCGATTGTTGTGGTGGTTTTAATCCCAGGCCCATTTAACGTGAATAAAGAAGGCGGCACGTTGTCATGAGAGGGCATGACATCAACCACACACGTGGTCGAATGATCGGGGTACTCATCCGTGCCTAAACATAAGCTTGAAAATTTCGGAAGTTCCTTCCAATTTTTAATCCAGGCAAACTCGGCGTCTGACGGACGTTGAGTAATTGCGCAGTTAGTATGAAATACGATCCAAGCCGCAGCGTCAGTGCCGACTAAGCTCGGAGAGAGCCAAAGGCGTGAGCCGGGCTCAAGCAAGGCGAGTAGCAAGCCACTCGAACTAAGATTTGCTGCGGTTGGTGTATCAAAGGATGCGTTGACGGCGACTTGGCGACCTGGGTAAGACAGGGCTTCAAGTGCAGCCCTAAAAATGCCCTGGCTACCAAGCGCAATATCTTGAAAACCAGCACCGACCTCAGAGAGATTCATGGCTGTCATGCTTAATCCTCATCATCCTGACCCGCGCCGCTCTCGCGCGCAACGGTAAAAAATTCAACTTTGCTTGAATTGGCTTGTGTCTGCCGAGCACTATTTTGTTGCGCAACCAATTCTTTGATAGGTATCAGTAAGGTTTGCTCTAACTGGTCTTGCCCTGTCGTACTCAGTAAGAGCGCATCGGCGATCGCAGCAAGGTAAGCGTGACGATGTGAGCGACCAACCACATAGGCAATACCCACCGCATCTATTTTGTGTGCATTTGGCAGACGTAAGGCGCAGCGGGTGACGGTCACCTCGCCTAGATTAAAGCGCTCACCCGTCCCACCGGCTCTGCCTTCAACCATCATCAATCCGGTCTCGGGTGCACGCAACCACTGGGGCGCTTGCTGCGTATGATCTTTTAATTCCTGTTCGAGTAGATCAAGTGGTGCACGCGCCAGTAAGGCTAGCCATTCTGCGCGAGAGAAGTTTGTTGTTGAAATCACACTGTCAGATGCCTGCAACATTCGCTTGTTAAATTCTTAAGTATTGATCGCGAAGCGGTCAGTTGGTTAAAAGAGCTCAGATGTTGCAGATTAAAGGCGCGACATTTAATTTTGATGACATTGATATAAACGTTTTATGACAGATGATGTGCATCCCGAGTCTTCTGCTTTGAATGAAATGACAGCGCACCGTGCTTATCGCTACGCGGTGTACTTCGCACCAGATCTTGATGGTCCTTGGTGGGAGCATGCAGGGTACTGGCTAGGTCGTTGTGCTGCGAGTCAGCAACATTTCTCCCAACCGTTGATTGCCGGTGTTTCGCCTGCGCGGCTAACAGCATTTACTGCACACCCAAGACGTTATGGTTTTCATGCCACGATGCGAGCACCCTTTGTTTTATCAGAGCGCTACCAATTCGATGATTTAGTTGATCGTGTTAACGCGCTGTGTCAAACAATTGAGCCTTTCGTATTACCTCGTCTGCGTGTCAATCGCTTGGATCAATTTATTGCCCTGACGCCAGAGCGTGATTTGCAGCAAGTCAAAGACCTTGAGTCGCAGTGTGTTACGTCACTGCAAGAATTAGTCGAACCACTTAGTTCAGCTGAGCTTGCGCGGCGCCGTCAAGTGACGTTGTCGCCCGTGGAGGACGCTTTGCTCGTGCGCTGGGGCTATCCCTACGTACTAGATCGGTTTCGATTTCATTTTTCGTTGACAGGCTCACTTGAGCAGGCCACTGAAGCTGAGATCAGTGCCTTGATGAACGCAGCGCATCAGCAGTTTGATCCGCTTCCTTTATGCGCTTTTAAGGCATTGACAATATTCGCCGAGCCAACTCGAGGTGCTGATTTTGTATTGCTCAAACAATGCCCTCTGATTGGCGAGGCGTGAAGAGGTATGCCCGACATCATCGCTATTTTATCTGTCATGGTTTTGTCACACGATAGCCATCAGTTTGTCAAACTACGGGAACATAATCAAAATCCATGAAGCCAGCTGAATTTGATATTCCAGAGCAAGCCCCCCAACGCTATCGTGCAATATGGATTTCGGATGTTCACCTTGGTACACCTGGCTGCAAAGCCGAGTATCTCTTAGATTTTTTAAAATGGAACGACTCTGACCAGTTGTATCTTGTTGGCGACATCATCGATGGCTGGCAACTTAAAAGAGGTTGGTATTGGCGTCAAAGCCATAATGATGTCATCCAAAAAATTCTACGTAAATCAAGAAAAGGCACGCACGTTACGTATATTGCGGGCAATCACGACGAAGTGATTCGGCAGTTTTTAGGCATGGCGTTCGGCGATATCAAGATTGTCGATGAAGCCACCCATCAATTGCTTGATGGCAGACGGATTTGGGTTACGCACGGTGACTTGTTCGACGGCATTATTCTTCACGCAAAATGGTTGGCCTATGCCGGTGACAGCATGTACACGGCGATTTTGAAAATGAATAATTGGTTTAACCACTTTCGACACAAAATGGGTTTGTCGTATTGGTCGTTATCGCAATTTCTAAAGCATAAAGTTAAAAACGCAGTGTCTTTCATCACAAAATTTGAAAATATTGTGACAAACGAAGCAAGACGTCGTGGCTACGATGGGGTGTTGTGTGGCCATATCCACAAAGCCGAGATTCGCGATATTGACGGAATTCTTTATTGCAACGATGGGGACTGGGTTGAAAGTCTCTCTGCGATTGTAGAAACGTCAGAGGGTGTTTTAAAAATTGTTCATTGGCCCTATCGCACGAACGAGACGCTGGCAGAGCAAGAGGCGTTAGCGATATCAGCTTAGCAGCGGACTGGCTGCATTTTTGACATCTGATTGTTTCATCAGTTTTTCCAAAATGTCGATCACTTCGAAGACGGCTCGATTCTCGATTTTGGATACAGTGTGACGGTACGTGGTTATATTTTCAAGCATCATTAATACACCTTTTCGAATGGCGCGTAAGGACGGGATGACAATGCCTACACCCTGTTCACGCACCCAGTTGGTGTTGTAACGCTCTTGCGGCATGGTCCAGGCATTGCCGAAGGTAATGACGGGTAGACCCATGTGGATGGCTTCGCTCAGGCTGCCTGGTCCCGGTTTACCTATAAAGAAATCGCTGAGTTGCATGTAGCGATTGATGTTTTGGGTGAAGCCAATCACGACGTGACGCGCAATGGGTTTAAGTGCGGCAATTTTTT
>CAIYCP010000230.1 GCA_903924715.1 uncultured beta proteobacterium | reverse complement strand
GGTCATGAATTAACTTTAAATGGCACGCGCACCGTAGCGACGCGCTACGTATTCTTGAACAATGGTTTGAAACTCTTCTGCGATCCGGTCACCCTTTAAGGTCACCGTACGCTGCCCATCCACAAACACGGGTGCAGCAGGCACTTCGCCGGTGCCGGGCAGACTGATCCCGAGGTCGGCATGGCGACTTTCGCCTGGCCCATTGACCACGCAGCCCATCACCGCCACATTCATCGATTCAACACCAGGGTATTGGTTTTTCCAGAGCGGCATTTGCTCGCGCAGATAGGTCTGGATACGGTCAGCCAACTCTTGAAAGACTGTGCTGCTGGTACGACCGCAACCCGGGCACGCGATCACCATCGGCGTAAAGGCGCGTAGGCCCATGGTTTGCAAAATCTCTTGAGCAACGACCACCTCACGGGTGCGGTCACCGCCAGGTTCAGGCGTGAGCGAAATACGAATCGTATCGCCGATGCCTTCTTGTAAAAGCACACTTAACGCTGCCGTCGACGCCACAATCCCTTTGCTGCCCATGCCGGCTTCGGTCAAGCCAAGATGCAAGGGGTAATCGCAACGTGCAGCCAAATCGCGGTAGACCGCAATCAGGTCTTGGACATGACTGACTTTGCACGAAAGAATAATCGCGTTTGGATCTAAGCCAAGCTCTTCGGCGCGTTGCGCATTAGAAATGGCTGATACCACCAGCGCATCACGCATCACCGCTTGCGCCGTGCGTGGCGAAGACAGCTTGCTATTGTCATCCATCATGCGCGCAAGCAGTTCGTGATCCAAACTACCCCAGTTCACGCCAATACGTACCGGCTTTTGATAGCGGCACGCGACCTCAATCATTTGTGAAAAATTGTCATCGCGCTTTTTACCCCCCCCCATATTGCCGGGGTTAATACGGTATTTGGACAAGGCCTGCGCGCACTCAGGAAACTGTGTCAAGAGCTTGTGCCCGTTGTAGTGAAAATCACCAGCCAACGGAACTGAAATACCCATGCGATCAAGATGTTCACGGATTGCAGCAACTTCTTTTGCGGCCTCAGGGGTATTGACCGTGATGCGCACGATTTCAGAACCCGCTAAGGCTAATTCTTTAACTTGAATCGCCGTGGCGACCGCATCGGCCGTGTCGGTGTTGGTCATGGACTGCACCACAACGGGTGACTGGCCACCAATGGCAATCACTTTATCGCCCCAAGTGATCGGGACCAACCTTGTACGATGACGCGCCAAGGCGCCCACAGCAACGCCGGTTGACTCGGGCACACCACCAAGCTGGCTCACTGTTGGGACGCCTGCAGAACTCATCTTGCCCAGGCTCCGAGCCAGGCTGGCAACCAGCTAGAGGGCACCAAGCCCTGCCAGACCGCACCACCTACCGCCACAAGCACCAAAATCACGATCAGAAGCAGCCAGACCACCGAGCCACCCTGTACAACCTCAACCTCGTGCGAGCCTAGGGTGCGCGTCGAAGTGTGATTCGCGATACCACCCTCAACCCGTCCGATATAGGGCTCAAGCATGGACTCAAGCGGTTTGGAGTCAATCACTAATAATTTAGCGTAGCTTTTGACCAGGCTTCTGAGTGGCAGCCCGCGAGGCAAACTGTCAAAGCGTTCGGACTCAAGCGCCTCAATCATGCGCGCCGAATATTTCAGACGCACTTCAACATCTTGCAGCGAAAAACCTTTTGATACACGCAAACTGCGCAGCGAGCCCAACGAAATGATCAGTTCATTTTGAACCGGCACTGACTCTGCACGCAAAGGATTATTCAACTCGACATCGCTCATGCCCGAACCTCTTTTAT
>CAIYCP010000229.1 GCA_903924715.1 uncultured beta proteobacterium | reverse complement strand
GGCTATACCGCTAACGGTTTGTCCACTGGCAACCCGCACTTGTACCAGCTGGCCCTGAGTCGCATTATTCTGTGCCTTACCTTCGGCCGAAATCGTAAATCCCTCACCTGAGCTCAAAATTCTGACGTTTTGGCCCGTTTGCACCACCATTGGCAGAGCTGCCATTTCTTGCTTTAAAACGGTACCCGTGTTCATGGCAACCCGCGAGACGCGCCCAATGACCTGTGTTTCGCTTGTAAAGATATTAGGTGGAAGGGTCGTTAAGTCACCGCGTTGATACATCACGTCACGCGGCCCAATGACCTGGCCTTGCCCTAGGTTGGTGGCTGCCACTAAAAAGTTACCGTAGACACTGACATTACCTTGCATGTAGATGACCCAGCGAACCGCATCGTCATGGCAGCGCAAGCCAACCGAGGTTTTGCCCCAGGCCTTACTGGCGCCCGGGAAAAATGCTTCGATCGATTCGCATGACGCCAGTTTCAATTTTTGATCGGCTGGGACCACGCTGACGTTGACTTGGCCTGCTTGTGTGGTGCTGTTCGTGATTAAAAAATCTTTAACCTTCTGGGTGAGTACATCTAGATCTTGAAAGGCTTGCGACTTTGAGATTGGAGGAGATTGTGCCCAGGTCGGCATGAGCGGAAAGGCAACGGCAGACAACACGACAGCTGAGCCAATGACTGCAGCAGAACGCAGGATCTCAGTTTGAAGTCTTTTAAGTGTGTCGCGCATGTTGGTTCTCGCATAAAAACAGCTATGCCAGAATCATACGAAGAATTTATCCACGACAAAGGGAGAATAAAAGCCCGTATTTTGCTTTTATTCTCAAGATTGCAGATCGCCACATGGTTTTACAGTTACATCCATGATGCCCCCGTTGACCCTTATTACTTTTACGGCAGCATTTTTGAAAACTTTAGTAAAAATTTTGAGCAACGTGAGAAAAAGCATGAATACATTAGATGCAAACTTTAATTTTCATCAAACAGCTTTGAATTTGCGGGCGCAGCGACAAGAGTTGCTGGCCAGCAATCTCGCCAATGCCGACACGCCAAATTATAAGGCACGAGACTTTGATTTTAGTGCAAAGCTCAAGGATGCCGTGGGCAAGCTCGCTTCGCCGTCGGGGCTTTTGGGCGCGGCAGCAACCGTCGCTGGAGGCGCCGCAAGCCTGGCAGCTTTGCCCGCGACGCTCGCCGCAGGCGGCCCGATGGCCGCAGCAAAGTCGCTTCTAACCACAGCGGCTGCCCATATTGGGCTCGGTAAGGATCAGGGCGAGACAACATTGAGTGACGCAGAGGTGAAGTATCGGGACACGCCCCAAGGAAGTGTGGACGGCAACACGGTCGATGCTGATGTTGAGCGCAATCAGTTTGCAGATAATGCCCTGAGATACGAAGCCAGTTTAACGATTCTGCGCAATGACATTAGAGACATGATGTCGGTGATGCAGGGCTAAAGATAAAAAAGGAAATAGACGATGCCATCTCTCTTTAATGTCTTTGATATCTCGGGTTCAGCGATGAGCGCGCAATCGCTGCGTATGAACACGGTGGCCAGTAATCTGGCAAACGCAGATAGCGCGACCAGTGCCAATGGTCAGCCTTACAAATCTAAACAAGTCGTTTTTAATTCTACGTCGTTCGGCTCGCCCTTCTCAAGCGGTGTGGCAGTTCAAAAAGTTGTTGAAGACAACTCAGCACCACGAATGGTACATAACCCTGAAAGCCCCTTGGCGGATGAGAATGGCTTTGTGACCATGCCAAACGTAAATTTGACGCAAGAGATGGTCAATATGATTTCGACTTCGCGTGCCTATCAAACCAACGTCGAAACAATGAACGCAGCCAAAGCCATGCTGCAAAAAACCTTGACACTTGGTCAAAACTAAAAAGGAATCAACATGAACACGATTCAAACACAGTCGACCGCCGCGAGTGCGCCGGTGACGGCAGCGAATGCACAGACTGATACAAAACAAATGAGCAGTGATTTTATGAAGATGCTTGTCGCGCAGATGCAGTATCAAGATCCGACGAAACCCGTTGACAGCGCACAAATGACGAGTCAGCTGGCGCAGATTTCTACAGTGGATGGCATTAATAAACTAAACGACACCATGAATGCGCTTGCCAGTAGCTTACAAGGCAATGTGACGTCGCAGGCGGCCAACATGATTGGCAGAGATGTCTTGGTGCCAGGTAGCAACATTAGTTTGACCCAAGGTCAAGCGAAATTCGGCGTGCAGCTGCCTACGGCAGCTGATGTTGTCAATGTGTCGATTGTGAACGACGCAGGGAAAACAGTGAAAGTGTTGAGCATGGGCTCGCAGGCGGCCGGCAATCTTCCGATTAGTTGGAATGGTACAGACGCTAATGGGCAATCTGTACCTAACGGCAACTATACCTTTCAAGTCGCAGCGACTTTGAATGGGCAGGCCGTTCGCGCAGTCCCGCTCGAACGTGTCGGCGTAACCAGTGTGATGAATACCGCAGACGGCGTGTCATTAAGCTTGACCAATAACAAATCGATTCTTGCTACCGGCGTGCAGCAGATTCTGTAGATCCTTTGGAGTAAAAAATGTCTTTTGCGATTGGTTTAAGTGGTTTGAATGCGGCATCTGCAAATCTGAAAGTGATTGGCGACAATATCGCCAACTCAGATACTAAAGGTTTTAAGCAGACCTATCTTGATATCCAAAATGTGGTGAGTAATACGCGTGGGTCAAGCGCGAACGGTGTTAACGGCATGGCTTCAGGTGCAGATGCCACACACAAGCTCCAGGATTTTTCGCAGGGCACGATTACAAAAACAACCAATGTACTTGATCTTGCGATTGAGGGTAATGGTTTTTTTGAAGTGCAAAACCCCGTAAGCAAAGAAGTTGTCTATACACGGGCAGGGGCTTTCAAAGAAGATTCAGCAGGTCATCTGATCACCTCAAATGGCCACCAACTCGTGGGTTATCAAGCTACGAAGGGTGTTATCACATCAACCGTCGCGGCGCCGCTCGTGATTTCGTATGACACGCTAGCGGCGACACCCACAACAGCACTGACGCTCAAAGCGAATTTTCAAGCCAACGCCACGGCACCGGCCACGACACCGTTTGATCCCAAAGACTCAACGTCATATAACTTTAAAGCGCCCTATGCTGCGTATGATTCGCTCGGCGTGAAGCAGAATTTAAACCTGTATTTTGTTTGGACGGCAGCAAATACATGGAGTGCCTATTCAACGACTGAGACCGCGACTACTACAACGGGTACTGAAAATGTAACGCCCCCAGCGCTGGTATCGCAATCGGTCGGTACGCTGACCTTCGGTGCGGACGGCACGCTTGCAGACGGAGCGGGGAAGTTTGAGGGGATCACCGTTGATGCACTGGGCGGCGTGGCTACGTTGGATATGACCGGATCGACGCAGCAGGGAACTGACTTGACGTATCAGGTTGCCTCGACTCAAAACGGCTATACGGCCGGAGCCCTGATTAACTACAGCTTCGATCAATACGGCAACATCGTAGGCAATTATTCAAATGGCCAGCCCAATGTGATCTTGGGTCAACTCGCGATTGCGAATTTTACGGCACCAACGGGTTTGCTAGATCTGGGCAATAACACGTGGTCGGCCACAGCAGCCTCAGGCGACCCCATCGTAGGTACGGCTGGAGCAGGTGGCTACGGCAAGTTGCTCGGCTCATCGCTCGAAGGCTC
>CAIYCP010000228.1 GCA_903924715.1 uncultured beta proteobacterium | reverse complement strand
GAACCCAAATATAAGCAATGTTTAGCTTACACCAAAACTTCAATGACGCACATTCTCGCACTCGATCAAGGCACCACCAGCTCGCGCGCAATTCTGTTCAATGCGGATGGTAATAGCGTTGACTCGTCTCAGCTCGAGTTCCAACAGCACTTTCCAAAGCCCGGTTGGGTTGAACACGACGCTCTCGAGATTTGGCACACACAGCTCAAGGTCGCCCAACAGGTTGTCACTGCCTCCACCACGCCCGACGATATCTCTGCCATTGCGATTACCAATCAACGCGAAACCACCGTGCTCTGGGACCGTAACACCGGTCAACCGTTGGCGCACGCCATTGTTTGGCAAGACCGACGCACCGTAGAACAATGCGAGTCCTTGCGGCAGCAAGGTCACGAAGCCCTGATTCAAAGCAAAACTGGTTTGATTCTGGATGCCTATTTTTCAGGCACCAAACTCGCTTGGCTGTTGGACAATGTACCCAACGCGCGTGCGCGCGCCGAGCGGGGCGAACTGGCCTTTGGCACGATCGATAGTTGGTTGGTCTGGAACCTGACAGGTGGAAAAACCCACGTCACCGACCCAAGCAACGCCTCGCGTACTCTGCTGTTCAATATACATACCCTTGCCTGGGATGACGCGCTACTCGCGTTACTCCGGATCCCACGTGCAGTCTTGCCCCAGGTGGTGGCCAGCTCAGGCGTGGTCGGGCACACCGACCCCACACTCTTTGGACGTGCGCTTCCGATCGCCTCAATGATTGGCGACCAACAAGCCGCCACATTTGGTCAGGCCTGTTTTGAGCCCGGCATGGCCAAAAACACCTACGGTACTGGCTGTTTTATGTTGCTCAACACGGGCCATCAACCTGTGGCGAGCCAAAACCGTTTGCTCACCACGGTGGGATGGCAGCGTCCCGAAATGGCGGCACAAACACCCGCGACAACCTATTGTCTCGAAGCCTCTGTTTTTATGGGTGGCGCCACGATCCAATGGCTGCGCGACGGCCTAAACATCATCTCGACGGCCCCCGAGGTCGAGGCCCTGGCAGCGAGCGTGCCCGACGTCGCCGACACCTACTTAGTGCCAGCCTTTACAGGTCTTGGTGCGCCGACCTGGGATGGTCACGCACGCGGTACGTTGATCGGCATGACGCGTGGCACCACCAAAGCGCATATCGCACGTGCGGCGCTTGAAGCTATTGCACTGCAAGTCGCGGATGTGTTTGCCGCAATGGCAAAAGACTCAGGAATTGAACTCGCCGAACTACGGGTGGATGGCGGCGCCTCAAAAAATGATTTGCTGATGCAAATTCAAGCAGACCTTTTAGGCGTAACTGTCGTGCGGCCAAGAATCACTGAAACCACGGCTCTGGGTGCTGCCTATTTAGCCGGACTGGCCACAGGACTTTGGCAAAATACAACGCAGATCGCTGAACAATGGTCAGTTGACCGTCGCTTTACACCCAACATGTCCGCACAAGATCGTCAGGCCAAGCTTGCCAGATGGCATCAAGCAGTTGAACGATCAAAAGGCTGGGCACAATGACACCGACAACGCCACTCAAAACCACCAGGGCAGAACTTCTTGACAAACTCGCTGAACCAAAGACCTATGATCTTGCCATCATAGGGGGTGGAGCCACCGGCTTAGGGCTCGCACTGGATGCTGCTGCACGGGGCTTTTCAGTGGTGCTCATTGACGCCACTGACTTTGCCAAAGGAACCTCATCGCGCTCGACTAAATTAGTGCATGGTGGGGTACGCTATCTCGCCCAAGGCAACATCTCTTTGGTGTACGAGGCACTGCACGAACGTACGACCTTATTACATAATGCGCCGCACTTGGCGCAACCACTTGCCTTTGTATTGCCCTGCTATCGATACTGGGAGCTTCCGTTTTACGGTGCCGGACTGATCTTGTATGACGCACTTTCGGGTAACCGCAGTTTAGGGCGCACACGTTTTTGGGGTGCCAAACAAACGCTCGAGCATTTACCTAATTTACATACCGTAGACTTAAAGGGCGCAATCAAATACTGGGACGGCCAGTTTGATGACGCGCGCCTTGCTCTTGCGCTCGCTCGCACTGCGGCACAGCGCGGCGCCTTGTTGCTGAACTATTGCAGCGCGATTGAACTGACCCACACAAACGGCAAGATCACTGGTTTGCTTGCGCAAGACAACGAGACGCAGCAAACCTATCAAATTAATGCCAAGTGCGTGGTCAACGCGACGGGTGTTTGGGTTGACGCACTCAGAGAAAAAGATCAAGCTGCTGCGGGTTCGCGCAGTACCGACATGGTCGCGCCAAGCCAAGGTGTACACGTCGTTGTTGATCGTGATTTTCTAGCTGGCGATCACGCGATTATTGTGCCGCACACCGCCGATGGACGCGTTCTCTTCGCAGTACCGTGGCTAGGCAAGGTCATTATTGGAACGACCGACACCCCCCGTCACGACCTGAGTCGCGAGCCTGATCCTTTTAGTGAAGAACTCGAATTTATCTTGCGTGAATCAGCGCGCTATCTGACGCGCGCGCCCACGCGCGCAGATATTAAAAGCATCTGGGTGGGCTTGCGGCCTTTAGTCAAGCCTCCTAAAGATGAAAGTGGCAGTACAAAAAAAATCAGCCGTGAACATACCGTCTTGATCAGTCAAAGCAACATGGTGACGGTCACCGGCGGCAAATGGACAACCTATCGCGCAATGGCCCAAGATGTCCTGAAACACTGCATCCAGGCCAAGCTATTGCCAGCGCTTAGTCCTTGCGTCACAGCAGATCTTGCCTTGGTGGGTGCGCAGTCAGGCCAAGACGTTGCACACGCCATGTACGAGGCTCCAAGCCTCCTGGCGTATGGAGATGAAGGACCGCATATTCAAGCGCTGCCGGGTGCCGATCGAGTACTCGGCGGTGGCTTAACCGAGGCAATGGTTCGGTTTGCCGTACGTTATGAATATGCGCGCTCAGTTGAGGATGTGTTAGCGCGTCGCGCGCGCCTATTATTTTTAGACGCGAAACTTGCGCACTCGATGGCCGACACGGTCGGAGAAATTGTGGCGCAAGAATTACCGGGGCAAGACCCTGGCACCGAGGCCTTTAAAACACTGGCTCTGCATTATCTGACCTTGCCTGCCTAGCCATTAGGCGTCAGCCCTTCGCCGCATCTTCAAGAATAAAATCAGCGCCACGCTCTGCAACCATCATCACGGCCGCTTGGGTATTGCCAGATACCATTGTGCGGAAAACCGAGGCATCGACTACGCGCAAGCCACGCAAACCATTGAAACGAAGACGCGTATCCACTACGGCCTCAGCATCAGAGCCCATTCGACAGGTTCCGATCGGATGATACGTGGTTTGCCCATTTTCACGCGCGAAGTGCAACCACTGTTCGTCGCTTCGTACGCCAGCACCCGGGCTCATTTCAGACTCGATGTAATGGGACAACGCAGGACGCTCAATAATACGGCGGGCAATCTTCATACCTTCGATGAGCGTCTGCTGATCTTCAGTATTCGACAGAAAATTTGGACGGATTGCAGGGCCAACAAGCGGATCTTTAGACTTGATATGAATGCTACCTTGCGAAATTGGACGCAATCCTGATACACCCAGTGTCATACCCGGAAATTGATCAAGCTTACGAATTGCAGCATTGGCGTAGGTGGCATGCATGAAAAAATATTGCACATCGGGCGTCATCGCTTCAGCGCGCGCTTTAACAAATCCGTGTGCCAATCCCGTTCCGAGCGATAAAATTCCTTTACGTGTAGCAAAGTATTTCAACGCCGCTAAGCCCACACGCCACCCTTGCGCCAGTTCATTTAGGGTTTGACTATTTTTGACTCGCCAATTCAAGCGCGTCGCGAAGTGATCAATATAATTTTCACCAACGCGCTTGGCCGAATGCACCACAGGTATTGCAAACTGCTGCAAAATCGCCGGATCGCCAATGCCAGATAACTCAAGGATTTGAGGTGTTTGCACGGCACCCGCAGACATAATGACTTCACGCGCAGCGCGCACGGTACGTGTTTCACCCTTTTGTTGATAGGTGACTCCGGTACACAGACCGTCCTCAACATTTACCCGCGTCACATGGGCGCGGGTTTCAACCGTCAGGTTTTTTCTATGCCGAATCGGTTTCAAATAACCATCAAACGCACTCCAGCGCCGTCCCTCTTTTTGTTCAACTTGGTAATAACCAAAACCCTCTTGAGACGTACCGTTGTAATCTTCATTCAAGGGGTGACCATCTTGAACCGCCGCTTGAAACAAGGCGTCAACCAGAGGATACCGTTCGGAGACTTGATGGATATGCATCGGACCATTTTTGCCGCGCCGCTCATCACCCTTTAAATAGGTTTCAAGTTTGACAAAATACGGGGCAACCTCTTTACCCGACCAACCCGTTGCACCAAGATCTGCCCAGCGGTCGTAGTCTTGAGGCTGACCCCGCACATAGATCATTCCATTGATCAGGCTCGAGCCACCCAGCCCTTTTCCGCGCGGAATCGCAATCGTACGGCCAAGAACATTATCTTCTGGCTCGGTCTCGAAGCGCCAGTTATAGGCAGGATCATTCAAGAGCTTAGTGAAACCCGCCGGAATATTGATCCACATACTTTTGGGTTCGCCGCCTGCCTCGAGCATCAACACCGTATGGCGACCATCTGCGGTCAGGCGATTTGCCAAAATACAGGCTGCCGTACCGCCACCCACAATGACATAATCGTACGTTTGCATCACGTCGCTCCCATGAAGTCAGCCATCAATTCAATTTGACATGCAAGCATAGGGGATCCGTATTGAATGCGGCAGCCTTTGCCCTGCGCCGCAGCCAGTAGCGGCGTCAAGGTCGGCGCCATAATGATTTCAGCAACGATTTGCTCTGAGCTCAATCGGTCTGTATCCAGCGGCAATGGATCTGTGCTGGCCATACCAAGCGAAGTGGCATTGATGACCAGTTCATAGCCCTGCGGGTCACGCGTGCCCACTGTCAGCTTAATCTGTGGGTAAAGCGGTGCCAGCCTTGCGAACATGGCACGTACCTTTTCGGCCGAGCGGTTGTAAACCGTCAACTGCTCAACCCCCGACTCCGCGAGCGCAAAAGCGATTGCATTGGCTGCGCCGCCGGCCCCTGCTAAAAATATTTTTTTACCTTTAGGCTCAATGCCATGCAAACGCAAGCCCGCCACGAAACCTCGACCATCCAAAATATCACCGAACAAACGCCCATCGGGATCACGACGCACGATATTGACCGCGCCGACCGTGCGGGCCGCCGCAGTAATCTCATCACACAAAACCCCAATCGTTGTTTTATGTGGCACGGTGACCACCATGCCGCCAAAGTTCTGAATGCCTCGCAGTGCTTGGGTAAACGCGGCCAGATCTTGAGGGGCCACATGCATCGGCATCAGTACGCCATCGATAGCCCGTTGCTCAAACACCTGGCGCATCATTTCGGGCGCTTTGACCTGACCAATGGGGTCGGCCACAATACCGTAGAGTTTCGTCTTACCGCTAACATTAGTCATGTGCTTCTCTTTTATCTTTTTTGCGGGGCACTAAGACCTTGCGCACCCAGTCTTGGCCTGCACTATCATACAGTTTACTGTTGTCTGCAACCCGCTAGCCTTGCCTGATCGAGACGCCATGAATCGCCTGCAAAATCTTTTACGCGTTTTTTGCTGCATGCTGAGCATGCTCCTGACGAGTTTGACGCAAGCGACACCAATCCACCATCACTACTTCAAAACTTCAGACGGCGTTGGTCTGCATTATCTTGAAGCAGGTCAAGGCGAGCAAACCTTAGTATTTATTCCGGGCTGGGTGATGCCGGCCGCCGTGTTTGAACAACAACTGCTGCAGCTTTCAACACAATTTAGGGTCTTGGCTTTGGACCCAAGATCGCAAGGCCTATCTGAACTGACGGCCTTATCCCATGCACCGCAAAGACGAATGCGGGATATGGACGAATTCTTGAAGGCTGCGAACATT
>CAIYCP010000227.1 GCA_903924715.1 uncultured beta proteobacterium | reverse complement strand
CGCTTCGTCAATCGCTTCGTCAATCGTTTTGTTCAGATTAGTTTTACGATGGCTTTCGCTAGCCGAAATAAATCCAACCATCACATCGGCCTTGGCCGCGGCAACGCTAATCTGCTCTTTTTCGGCCTGACCGCCATCAGGCGTATCGACCTCGGTAATGGCGACAAAACGTGAACCGGCAGCGCTCATAAAAATGCCTCGTATATTGCAGTTAATCACCAATTAAATCACACCCTTCGCCTTCAAGGCGTCGATGGCTTCGCTGCTCAACCAAAGTTCAGTCAACAACGCCATATTATCCCCACTTAGGTTTGGCGATACGTTCAATTTCGCAAGGCTTCTCTCAAACAAATTTTCAACTAAGACGTTTTTTGCTCAACCGAAACACTAATCCCTTTAAAAGCCGGGATCTGCTGAATCGTCCTTTTCACATGATCCGCCGTAATCAACCTCGTACACTCAAATTGCCTCTCAGTACCCTTGTGCCTTGGACACCAAAAAAAGTCAAAATGATCAAAGATGTGGCGTGGATCATTCCAACAACTATTACAGGTGTGGTAATTGATCACTCGATAAGGAGTATAGAACTCGTTTCGAGGATGTGTGAAGCCGCTGATCATCACCACAGGCACGCCCACTGACCACGCCAACCAGGCCAAGCCACTCGATAAGCCAACAAAGAAATCGGCATGCATCAACATCTCTGCGCGCTCCGTTAGGGGTAAGGCACCGGTCATATCCTCCGCGCCATGCGGGATCGAAGTCCACGTGTAGTGACGCCCCCATGTCGCGTCTTTATCGATACACAATACTCGATAACCGGCAGCCTTTAAATATTTGACGACCTCTAACCAACCTCCGGGTTGATTCCAGTACTTGCATTGTGTAGAGCTTTGAACGGCGATACATACATAAGGCTCTTTGATCACACGTTCACGCTTGTTCACAACGATCTTTGCTGGCGCCTCAGTCGGCTCGACTCCAAGGATGTATGCCGCAGTTTTATGCAAACCAGCATATCTAAAGTCCACAGGCTGATGCGTGCAATCCCAATCATCAAAAAACAAACCGATCCGATAGGTTGCATAAAAATCACGGGTATCGACTAGTGTCAATGGAACAATCTCAAGGTCGGGATACGCATCTTTAAACAATGGGATCATCATTTCAGACATCCCACAGGTCAATCGACTGCCATGCTTCTGTTGAAAACCGGCTACATAAGGAAACCACGCCAAAGAGTCACCCAAAGTTCCAACTGGCAACTGAACAAAGACCTTTTGATCTTTTAACGATAGGGAGTGTGTAAAAACTAATTCTTCTTCTTTAAAAATTTCAATTTTGAACGGTATAAAGTATTTTTTTGTACTTTGGATCGACCCACCCGCGAGCGAGACCTCGTAGATCACGTTGCCCGTTTCAAGATCTGAAAGCTTAATTCGCCACTTCTGATCATTATCAAGCTGCGCGACTTCAACTCTACAGCCGTTATTAAAATCATACCGAATCCCTTCCGGTCCTAACTGAGTTGGATTGGCGGCCTCTTCAACAAACATTTTAGGAACTTGTTGGGCAGAGGTAACCTGTTCTGACGATGGGGCTTGAGTAGCAGTGGCAAGAGGTTCGTTCATCATTCATCTTTAATCTAAGTGGGTTTCTTAAAGCAATCGTAATACTGCCGTAATTATTTTTTTGGCCTATTAGGCTGAAAATAAACTTGATAGCCATCTGGGCCCTTTACCGTCAGTCCATAAAAGCCCTCCACGACGTCAGCCGGCTTGCCATCATCACTCCCCTCAGGAACAACTCCGACTAGTGCAGAACATGCCAACTCGGCTTGCTGTGTGCCGCGCTTCAAGTACGGCGCCGGAACATATCGTAAGGTTTTAAGATCAGAAAATTGCACGGCCGCGTTATCAGATAATTTGTTGTTACTTATGATCAAGCTGCGAACACTTGCCAACAACGATTGATCCCCGCAACCTGGCAAAACCTCAGTTCTTGCTGTTTTAATCATGCCTGAAATCGCCATTAAAAGCCAAGTAACTACAAAGATAAATCGAAAATTATTTTTTAGTAACTGCATGTCATCACTCCCGGTTACATATCTAAATGAGTTTAAATATAAAAAACTACTCGTCAGACTCAGTATTTAAAATTCAACTTTTACGCCTAGACTACCCCCTGCCACGGTTAAACCATTGCGCGCCTCGATCGACAGACCAGCATAACCATAAGTGTTCTCACCAAATTTTGCCGTGCCGTAAATACCGGCCTGGACAAATAGCGGCCCTACCTGCGCAGTCGAAACCGTGCTTGAATAACCAGCCAAAGAAGTACCAACGGTGGGATTGACCAGGCCTGCGGTATCGAGACCGACCGCAAGATTTAAGCGATAGGTGTAACGCTCTTTCAATGGATCAGTCTGATTCGAACCTGCCTGAAAGCCAAGGACTGCGCGCGCTCCGCTAGCGGAATAAGAATCGACTGTTAGCGCTGCAGGGCTCAGTCCTTCATTGAATCCCGCTCGGGCTTGATACTGCCAAGTAACACGTCCGTAAGGCGTAAATGTAATTTGGGGTTGAACGAAAGGTCGGCTAACGCCCATGCTGATGAGCGCGTCTTGTCCTCCTACGCCTTTCACCGAAAAACCGTTTGACCAGCCTGTCGAATCAACACGCGACATATCTGTCGTGTTGATTCCAAACAGCACCATTGCATCTAAAACGAAATCCTGTACTTTAGTTCGACCGTAACCAAACGCAGAGTATTGCTGAACATAGCCAGTCTCCAAATATTGATTCGCCTTAAGTGAACTCTTGCCTAGCGTAAATCCAGCACCAAGACGAGTTTCATTCTCGTGATAAAAATCGCCACCAAAGGTCGCTTGATACAGATACGACTGAGCACCTCCGCCCGTGCTGTTGCTCGAACGATTCATATACTGAGTCACAATTTCTCCCCAAGCTCTACCGTTCGCGAACACTCCTCCCGCTGCCTGATTAGCGTCCGGATTACTGCTCACTTCTGGGCCTGGAGCGCCAGAAGGATTTATCAGCGGATGGTATGAAGAAAATTTTGGCATGACCGACGCCATGACGTTCAAGTTACCGGTTGGCGCCGCAATCATGTCATCAAGATGGCTAATCACTGAATGCTGCACACGCTGACTTGCCTGGGTGGTTGCTGCGATCGCTGCAGGATACACCTCGCCCTTCAAAGATTGCGTGAAATCAGGCAAGCTCGATTGGGTCTGCCTGGCCAAAGCACCCAGCAGCATCAATTGATTGCGCGTCTGATTACCAATCGTATAGATCGG
>CAIYCP010000226.1 GCA_903924715.1 uncultured beta proteobacterium | reverse complement strand
CAGACCTTCTTGCATTCTCTTGGCGAGGCTTTCCCAACAGGTCTACCCGGAGGGGCGCTAAAGGGTACTTGCATGCAGGTCTTTTCGCAGATGCGCTAAAGAGCAACTTCACGCAGTTCTTTTCGAATGCGGGCTAAAAATAAAGTATTTTTGAGTATAAGGTCGTAAAAAAGGCGCTACAGTAAACGCTCAGAGCCGGTCGCGAATCTTGCAGTTCATTGCGTAAAAACAGGGCGCGACTCAGACGCCAAACAGAGACGATTTATATGACACCTTCATTTCATTGTTTTAATGCCACTGAACGGATCAGTTTTGGCGAGCCCGCCGCCTCGGCCGTGGTCAAAGAGCTCGACCGCACAGCCAGCCAGCGGGTCTTCGTCTTGGGCAGTCGGTCTGTGGCAGCCACAGCATCTTATCAAGCGATCGTTCAGGCGCTCGGCGAGCGCTGCGTGGGTCAGTTCACGGGGATCACGGCTCATGTGCCTCAGTCCTGTGTGTTAGAGGGCGCGCAAGCGGCTCGCGCAGCGCGTGCCGATGTTTTGCTTGCGATTGGGGGTGGCTCGGTGATTGATGCGACCAAGGTCATGTTGGTGGCGCTTAACAAAGGTTTGACGACACCCGCCCAGTTGCATGAGGCTGCAGTCTTTGCTGCAAGTGACGGCAGTGTTCGACCGAGCGATGCCGCAGACTGGTTGCGAATGATAGCGGTGCCGACCACGCTTTCAGCAGCAGAATTTACTTGGTTCGCGGGCTGCTCAGACACCAAGGCGAAGGTCAAAGAAATTTTTGGTTATCCAATGACCGCGCCACGTGCTGTCATTGTTGATCCACTC
This sequence comes from uncultured beta proteobacterium, assembly GCA_903924715.1. Taxonomy (GTDB): domain Bacteria; phylum Pseudomonadota; class Gammaproteobacteria; order Burkholderiales; family Burkholderiaceae_B; genus Zwartia. Next base: position 841 of record CAIYCP010000226.1, on the reverse strand, counting down.
GTTACACTTGATACACCAATGAATTTATTTCTATCAAGTGGCATTAAAGCGGTTGATCACGCCGCTGAATTTATGGCGATGTTGAATGTAGATCCCAGCGTGGACGCCTTTGGCACGGCTGCATTATCGTTGCTGTCTAAGGGCTTGCCTCGCGTGTTCGCGAATCCGACTGATTTAGACGCACGGCTTGACTGTCAGCGGGGCATGGCGATGTCGATTCGTATTCTTGAGTTCGGCGCGCGCGTAGGTGCTAGTCACGCGATCGGCCATGTTTTTGGTGCACACGCTGGAGTAGGGCACGGTTACACCTCGTGCGTGTTGCTGCCGGCCGTGATGCGCTACAACAAGGTTGTCAATGCACCCAAGCAGCAAATGATTGCGCGGGCCATTGGCTGCGATGGGATGGAAGCTGGCGATGCGATTGAGCAGTTGGTGCGAAGCTTAAATCTACCCACCCGCATCCGTGACGTTGGTGTGAAGCAAGAAGATTTTCAAGTGATCGCAGAAAAGGTGATGCATGACTTTGGCATAAAAAATAATCCAAGGCCTGTGACGCAAACCAGCCAGCTTCTAGAGATTTTAGAAGCGGCATGGTGAGCGATCTTTAAAGCGTGATTTCTGGTAAATCAATCCAGCGCCGTTCTGCATTGCTGCGATAGCACGCGTCGACAAGCTGAATCCCTTTCGCACCTGCCCTTAAGGGCGAAGCAAAGGGCGCGTCGTCAAGCACATGCTTTAAGAACGACTCCCAACCGGCCCGATACGAATTCGTGTAGGGTGCAACATCGGGGACCTCAAGCCATTGCGCATCAAAATCTTCGCTCGTGGGTACCTCAATACT